>DAOSAR010000004.1:13512-38480 GCA_035360455.1 Candidatus Pacearchaeota archaeon
TTTTGTTATTGTAGTTAATGTTTTAATGGGTTTTTTTCAGGAATACAACGCTAAAAAAACCTTAACTGCTCTAAAAAAGATTTTAAAACCAAAAGCAATAGTGATAAGGAACGGAGAAAGAAAAGAAATAGAGGCCAAAGAGTTAGTCCCCGGAGATTTAGTTGTTTTAGGTTCTGGTGATCGAGTGCCGGCTGACGGTAAATTGATCGAAGGAGTAAATTTACTGGTAAATGAAGCAATTTTAACGGGCGAAGAAGAAGCAATAATTAAAACTGAGGCAGAAAATAAAAATTTGTTATTTATGGGTACTACTGTTATTTCTGGTAGTGGAGTAATGGAAGTAACAAAGATTGGCAAAGAAACTGAAATGGGGAAAATTGGTAAGGATTTGGTAGAGATAAAAGAAGAAAAAACACCACTCCAGGGAAAATTAGAAGTTTTTGCCAAAACCTTAGCTATTATTGTTCTTTGTATCTGTGTTTTTATCTTTCTTTTTGGTGTTTTTGAAAAACACGATCCGCTTGAAATGTTTAAAATGGCAGTAATTTTGTCAATCGCTGCAATACCAGAAGGATTGCCAATTATAACAACGATGATTTTGGCAATGGGAATGCGAAGAATTTTAAAGAAAAATGGCCTTGTAAAATCACTGCTTTCTCTTGAAACCTTAGGTTCAACTTCTGTTATTTGCACTGATAAAACCGGTACTTTAACTGAAGGGAAAATGAAAGTTGTTAAAACCGATTTTAAAGATAAAGAAAAAGCATTGCTTGTTTTAACCTTAGATAACGAACAAAGAAGCAGTTTAGAAGTTGCATTATGGGATTATGTCAAAAAAGAAAATAGATTTGATCCTCAGGAAGTTTTTGACACGAGAAAAAGAATTTATGAAGAGCCCTTTGACAGTGAAAAGAAATATTCAATGACAATAAATAATTTTGAGGGTAAGGAAACTGCTTTTTTAATGGGTGCGCCAGATATTATTGCTCCTTTCTGTCAACTTTCAAATGAAGAAAGAAATAAACTCCAAGAAAAAATTGAAAAATGGGCAGACGAAGGGTTAAGAATTTTAGGCGTGGCTTTTAAAGAAAAAGGAGATTTAAAAGAGAAAAAAGATTTTACTTGGTTAGGATTGGTTGGTATTGCCGATCCTCTGCGTAAAGAAGCAAAAGAATCGATTTTAACTGCCCAAAAAGCCGGAATTAAAGTTAAAATTGTGACCGGTGATTATCGAAAAACTGCTGAAAGAATAGCCAAAAATTTAGGTTTTAAAATCGAACCAAAAAATGTTTTGGAAGGCGAAGAACTGGAAAAAATTTCTGAAGAAGAATTAAAAGAGAGAATAGATGATATTATATTATTTACCCGCGTAACTCCTCACCAGAAATATAAAATTGTAAAAGCTTTGCAAGAGAAAGGAGAGATTGTTGCAATGACTGGAGACGGAGCAAATGACGCTTTAGCTTTAAAGAAGGCAAATATTGGAGTTGCAGTTGGAACTGCTTCTGATGTTGCTAAAGAAGCAGCTGATTTAATCTTACTTGATAATAATTTTAAAACAATAGTTGCTGCTTGCGAGGAAGGAAGATTAATTTTTTCTAATATCAAAAAATCAGTTGGTTATGTGCTTTCAAACTCATTTGCCGAAATTGCTCTTATTTTTGGAGGCGTACTTTTAGGTTTTCCCACACCATTAACAGTTGTTCAGATTTTATGGATTCATCTTATTTGCGATGGACCACCGGACTTAGCCTTAGCTTTTGAATCAAAGGAAAAATCACTAATGGAAAAAACTCCTCAGGAGATTCAAAAAGAAGGGATACTTGATAATTTTACAAAAATTTTAATTGCTGCTATAAGTTTAAGTGTAGGTATTTTATCTTTATTTTTATTTTGGAATTTTGGAGTTAAAGAAGGAAACATAAAACTTGGTCAAACTATTGCTTTTGCAAGCATAGCTATTGTTAGCCTTGTCTATGTTTTTGCTTATAAAAACTTAGAAAAACCAATTATTAAAACAGAAAACTTCTTTAAAAATAAATTTATGTTTTTTAGCGTAGTCTATGGATTTTTGCTTATCGGGCTGGCAGTTTATTTGCCATTTTTAAATAAAGTTTTAGGTACTGTACCGCTTGAGCCGTTTTACTGGTTAATAATTTTTGGCATTGCTGTTTTTGCTACTTTAGTGGTTGAG
The DNA here is from genome assembly GCA_035360455.1 of Candidatus Pacearchaeota archaeon. Classification (GTDB taxonomy): domain Bacteria; phylum Patescibacteriota; class Minisyncoccia; order Minisyncoccales; genus DAOPTN01. The sequence continues at coordinate 15,707 of DAOSAR010000004.1, forward strand.
TTAACAAAAATTTTAAAAAATAAAAATGTTGAAAATAATAAATAAACCAAGGCCTTAAAATATATGTTAGAATTAAATGATCAAAATTTTGAAGAAACAATTTCACAATCTCAAAAGCCGGTTTTAGTTGATTTTTATGCAGTTTGGTGTCCGCCCTGTCAAATGTTAGCACCAGTTTTAGAAGAAATAGCCAAAGAGATGGAAGATAAAATTCTTTTTGCAAGATTAAATGTTGATTTAGCGCCAGTTACTGCTTCAAGATATGGAATTGAGCAAATTCCAACAATTTTTCTTTTTAAAAAAGGGGAACCATCAAGTGGTTTTGTTGGTTTTCAGCCAAAAGAGACAATAAAGAAATGGCTGGAATCTAACTTAGCAACTAATAAAACAAACTCATAACTAAAAATCTTATGGAAGACGAGAAAAAAATTGAAGAGATAATTAAAAATTACGAAAAATACGCTGCTGAAAATGGATTTAAATTAAATCCAAATAAAAAAGTAGTTGAAGGAATTATTAAAGGTTTATTATTGAATGAGCAAAAATATGGTGCAAGGTATTGTCCATGCCGGCGAGTGAGTGGAAATCAAGAAGAAGATAAAAAGAAAATTTGCCCTTGTTATTGGCACGAAGAAGAAATTAAAAAAAATGGAAGGTGTTTGTGCGGGTTATTTGTGAAAGGCTAATAAAATTATGATAATTGCCTCGATTCAAAAGCAGAGTTTAATTGAATATCCTAAAAAAATTTCAGCAGTCATTTTTTTAGCTGGCTGTAATTTTCGTTGCCAATTCTGTTATGTAAAAGATTTAGTTTTGCCAGAAGAAATTAAAAAAATAAAACCAATACCAAAAAAAGAAGTTTTCTCTTTTTTAAAAAAGAGAAAAGGATTTTTAGATGCAGTAAGTATTACAGGTGGAGAGGCAACAATAAATACTGATCTTCCAGAGTTTATAAAAAAAATAAAGGAAATTGGGTACTTAGTAGAATTAGAAACAAATGGTAGCAATTTTGGAATGCTTAAAAATTTGGTTAGAGAAAAATTAGTTGATTATGTGGCAATGGATATAAAGCATAATTTTGTTTTTGAGAAATGGTATGAAATTACTGGCCATATTTTAACCCAAGAAATGTTTGAAAATGTTCAAAATTCAGTGAATTTTTTGCTTGAAGGAAAAGTGGATTACGAATTTAGAACTACTCTTGTAAAAGAATTTCACCAAAAAGAAGATATCATTGAAATTTGCAAAAAAATAAAAGGTGCTAAAATTTACTTTTTGCAAAATTTTAAGGAGACCGAAGGAGAAACTTTAAGCGGTAAAAAATTTACGCCTTTTTCAAGGGAAGAGATCGAAGAAATAGTAAAAGAAGGAAAGAAATACACAAATATTCAGGCAAGACCATACTTATAAAAATTTTTAAATTTCTAATTTCTAAAACTTTATTATTTGTTTATTTAGGAATTAGGAATTAGGAATTAGGAATTAATGTATTATGTTTGTTGTTTGCCATTATAGTGAAATAGGACTGAAAGGAGGGAATCGAAGATTTTTTGAAGATAAATTAATTGAAAACATTAAGAAGGTTTTAAGGCCTGATTTTTTTGAATTTGTCAAAAGAATGTCTGGAAGAATTATAATAAAACTTACAAAAGAAGGAATAAACAATAAAAGAGAGGTTGAAGAATCATTGAAAAAAGTTTTTGGAATTGAATATTGTGCTTTCGCTCAAAAAACGGAAGCTGAGATAGGAACAATTAAAAAGAATGTTCTCCAAATTTTAAAAAATGAGAAATTTAAAAATTTTAGAATTACTTCTCATCGGTCATCAAAAGAATTTCCTTTAACTTCTCAAGAAATAAATGAAAAAGTTGGAGCTTATATTGTTGATAAACTGCAGAAAAAAGTAAAATTAGAAAATTCAGATCTTGAATGTTTTATTGAAATTGTAGAAAAATCTGCTTTTTTATATTTAAAGAAAATTAAAGGACTTGGCGGGCTACCGACTTCAACTGGTGGAAAAGCCATAGCTTTAATTTCCGGAGGGATTGATTCACCAGTAGCAGCTTTTAAAGCAATGAAAAGGGGAGTGAGAGTTATTTTTTTGCACTTTCATGCTTTTCCTTATACTAATCAGGCCTCGATCGATAAAGTGAAAAGAATTGTTGAAGTTTTAAGTGAGTACCAAGGAAAATCAAAACTTTATTTAATACCTTTTGCTGATATCCAAAGGGAAATCCTACTTAAAACTCCTGCAAAATTAAGAGTAGTTCTTTATCGAAGAATGATGCTTAGAATTGCAAAAGAGGTCGCGAAAAAAGAAGATGCACTAGCTCTTGTGACTGGAGAAAGTCTTGGACAGGTAGCTTCGCAAACAATAGAAAATATTAAAGTTATTAACGAAGCAGTAAAAGATCTACCAATTTTAAGGCCGCTTATTGGCGATGATAAAGAAGAAATTATTCAAAAAGCAAAAGAAATTCAAACTTTTAATATTTCTATTTTACCTTATCAAGATTGTTGTGTTAGATTCATACCAGAACATCCAGAAACAAAAGCGAATTTAAAGGAAGTAAAAGAAGCTGAAAAAAAATTAAACATTAAAAAATTAACAAGAGAAGCAATAGAGAAAACAAAAATTATTAAAGTTATTAATAAAATATGCCCTTAAATTTAATTTTAGGACCAATGAAAAGCGGAAAATCATTTGAGCTTATTAGTTATTTTATGCCTCTTTATTATACAGAAATTTCTTTTGGTTTATATCAATCATCAAGGAATAAAAGAGATGAAAATATTTGGTCGAGAAATGGTATATCTTTAAAGGCTGAAAAAATTAGCGATTTGTCCGAAATTTGGAAAAAGAATTTCCAAGTTGTGGGAATAGATGAAATTCATATGTTTGAAGAAAAAAATATAAACGTGATAGAAGACCTCTTAAAAAAAGAAACTAAAATTATTGTATCTGGGCTTGATACTGATTATCGAGGAGAAATTTTTCCCATTGTGAAAAAACTTTTAGAATTAGGCCCTGATGAGGTAAAATACAAAAAAGCTGTATGTGAAATTTGCAAAAAGCCAGAGGCGGTGTATACACAAATATATAAAGGGGATGCCCCTATTTTAGGTGGTTTACCGTCAGTAGTGCCTGATGATGGCACTTATACTTACAAAGCAGTTTGTAGGAGATGTTTTATAAAAAGGAAAAATTTTAAAAATATTTGATAATTTATAATGTTGTTACAAACATCTCAATACCTACTTCTGGAGCTATTTTTCCTGTTTTGATTTGGTAGTCGAGTTCTAAAAGTTTTTGATAAATATTTTTTAACTCTTCCATTGAAAACTGTTGAGCGATAGGAAGAGTTTTTTTAATTACAAAAGGATGTAAACCAAGAATTTTTGAAGCTTGGTATGAAAATTGCCAAGATGAAAAAGAACTATTTTCAGTAAAGCTTTTTATTTTAATCAAGTTTCGGAACTGATAGACAATCATTGATAGAATCCTTAAAGCATTTTCATCAGTTTCGAGGTGCTCTGAAAGCAATTTTAAAGCTCTCTTTTTGTTCTTTTGAGAAATAGCTTCGATAGTTTCAAAAATATTAGGATCTAAATTTTCCCTACACAAAGTTTCAACATCTTTTTGAGTGATTTTTTCTTTGTTCTTAAAAGCAATAAGCTTTTTTAGTTCCTGGCCTATTTGCCAAAGATCATCTCCAAAGAAAAAAATTAATCTTTCAATTGCCTTTGGTTCGATTGTTCCTCCTAAGTTCTTTGCTTCTTTTTGAATCCATAAATTTAATTTTGCTGGCGGTAATTCTTTAAATTCTTGTGTTTTGAAAGATTTTTCTGCCAAAAACTTATAAAGAGAGCTGTTTTTTTTCACATCCTCTTCCTCAAAAAATATTAAAACAATATTGTCTTTTTCAAAAAGTTTTCTCTCTTTTAAATAATTTTTAATTTTTTCTTGAAAATCTTTGGGAAGCGAAAGAGTATTTTTAAAAACAATTAATTTTGTTTCCTCGAACATTGAGGCAGTTTCTACTCTTTTTTTAAATTCTTCAAAACTCTTTTCTTCTTTTGCTTCAATTTGAACAAAATTAAGACCGCTTTTATGTTTTAAGCGGTATTCTTTAATAATTTCTTGAAGTTTTCTTTTAGAACGAAAAGTATCAGGGCCGAAGAGAAATATAATCATGAAAGTAGTTTTGCTACCTTTGATTTTTTCCTAGCGCCAGTATTTTTCTTTATAACATTATTTTTTGTTGCCTTGTCAACCATTTTATAGTATTGAGGCAAAATCTTTTTTGCCTCGTCAATCTTTTTTTCTTCGACAAGTTTTTTTATCTTTTTTTCCAACTTTTTCATTTCTTTTTTCCAAAAAAGATTTCTTTGTTTTCTCGTCTTGTTTTGGCGCAAGGCCTTTTTTGCTGATTTTGTTATAGGCATAATAAATTAAAATTTTAAAATTTCTAACTTCTAATTTTTAAACTTTTTTTAAACTTTATTATTATTTAAAAATTGAATGATTTAAAATTATAAATTAAAAATTTATATTTTTAGTATATCACATTTATTTTTTCCTTGCAACAGAAGAACTTTAATGTTAATATTTTTACTATGCATCCTTTAGTTTCTTTAGCAAAAGAAGCAGTTGAAACCTATACCAAAAATGGGAAAATTATTTCTGTGCCTAAGAATTTACCTCAAGAATTTTTAAATAAAAGAGCAGGAACATTTGTTACTATCGAAAAAAACGGCGAACTTCGTGGCTGTATTGGTACTTATTTACCAACAAAAGAAAATATTGCAAAAGAAGTAATTTCTAATGCAATTGCTACAGCTACAAAAGATGACCGTTTTGGAGCGATAAGAGAAGAAGAATTGCCAGATCTTTCTTATACTGTTTATGTTTTAAGCGAGCCTCAACCGGTGAAAGATTTTAAAGAACTCGATCCTAAAAAGTATGGGATAATTATTCAAAGTGGTTTTAAATCTGGTCTTTTGCTGCCAGGCCTTGAGGGAGTAGATACTGTCGAGGAGCAATTTTTTATTACCTGTCAAAAAGCAGGAATAGACCATACTCATGAACCAGTTGCAGTTTATAAATTTACCGCTAAAAAATATGTATCCGAATAGCCTAAGTTCATTCTTCGATAAACTCAGAACTCGCTCTATCCGAATAGGCACATCCGAATGATATTAGAATTATTTTACTATGTTTATTACTAATGTAGCTCCTTTAACAAAAATTCCACGTTCTTTTCCTCAAACTCTTTCTTATTTTACCTCTCAAAGATTAGAGCGGGGGAGTTTAGTTTTAATTCCTCTCCAAAAGAAAAATGTTGAAGCAATAGTTCTTTCTCAAAAAAACGTAAAAGATGTGAAGCAAGAAATTAAAAAGGCAAATTTTGAATTAAAGCCAATTTTTAAAATAATTGAAAAAACGCCAGTCTTAGATGAATACCAGCTTCGGCTTGCAAAATGGATTTCTAATTATTATTTCGCTTCCTTTGGAAAAACTCTTAAACTTTTTTTAATGGCAAATAAGAAATCTCAAAAGTTACAAAGTCAACAATTCAAATTAAAGCAACAAAATAAACAAATTCAGCCGATTCTTTATTTTTCTTCTCCTGATTTTTTGCCAAAAGAAGAAATTAAGGAAGCTATTTTAAAAGAAAAAGAAATTTTATTTTTAGTTCCTGAGAGAAATAAAATTGATTTTTGGAGAAAAAAATTAAAAGAAGAAAAAATAGATAATGAAAATATTAAGATTGCTTCACGCTCCGGACTTTTCTTGAAGTTTTTTAATTTAGGGTTAATCATAGTTTCAGAAGCTAACAATGAAAATTATAAAGAAGAGAGAGAACCAAGATTTTTTGCGCCAGATGTTGCTACGATATTAGCAAAATTTTGGGGATCAAAATTAGTTTTTTTATCTTGTTTTCCTAGTGTTGAGAATTATTTTGAAGCAAAAGGAGGAAAAATTATATGGAAAAGAGCAGGAAATGAAAAAGAAATTAAAAGGATAGAAATCAACCCTTCGACAGGCTCAGGGAATAATGGAAAGAGGAACGATATTGTTCCACATCAAAAAACAAAACAAGCATGGAGTCCTTTTACTCCAGAAACTCTCGAAAAAATTGAAGAATGTTTAAAACAGCAAAAGAAAATTTTACTTTTTTTAAATCGAAAAGGAGCAGCAACGACACTCTTATGCCAAGATTGCGGTTGGCAAAAATTTTGTCCAAATTGTGGCGTGCCGATGACATACCATAAAAAAACTCCAAACTCCAAAACCCAAAACCCAAAACTAGTTTGTCATTATTGCGGATTTGAAAGGCCGGTACCAGAATATTGCGAAAATTGTAATAGTTGGCGACTTACGACTTTAGGAATAGGAGTTGAAAAGGTAGAAGAAGAAATAAAAAAACAATTTCCTAAAGCAAAAGTTTTTAGATTAGATCGAGAAATTTCTCCAAAAGAAAAAGAACAAAAAGCAATTTTAAAAGAATTTTTTGAAAAAGGAGACGTTTTAATTTCCACTTCTCTTGTTTTTTCTTACCTTTTAAGCATAGAAGACAAAGAAAGGTTTGATTTAACGGTTTTTGTTTCTTTTGGCTCACAACTTGCCTTACCAGATTTTCGGTTTGAAGAAAAATTATATCGTCAAATTGAAAATCTTATTTTTTTAACTAAAGAAGAATTCATTTTGCAAAATTATTCATTTAAAAGAAATATTTTAAACAAATCTTCAGAAGAATTTTATAAAGAATCATTAAGAGAAAGAGAGCAATATTTTTATCCTCCTTTTGCAAAATTAATAAAATTGACCCTTGAGCACAAAGATCAAAACAAAGCAAAAAAAGAAGCTTACGTCTTAAAAGAAAAATTGGAGAAATGGATTACAACTTACAGCTTACAACAAATAGCTCAAATTTTAGGTCCTGCACCGGCTTTTATTTCTAAAATAAAAGGGAAATATCGATGGAATATTTTAATAAAGCTCGCTAATTTTCACGAATCTAAACACGAATTTTCGCGAATTAAAAATCAGCTATTAATGCTCGTATCACCAAATTGGAAAATAGACATTGATCCAATAATGTTTTTTTAAAGCATTTTTGACTTTTATTTTTGTAAAATTTAAAATGTTATAAAATAGATTTGAATTTACGCACCTTATTAATTATAAATCAATTGTTTTAGGTTTTTTGTATTGAATAATTATAATTATTACCTTTTACCCTTGACACCTTGACAATTTAAAATGTATTTATGTATAATTTAATATATAAAGGTTAAAGGCGAAGTATTTAATCTTTTTTATTTTACTTATTTGTACTACTTCCAAAACTGAATTTCCGAAAGACGTGATGGAACTTCCTTTATCCTTTAGAAAAAAAGGATTGAAAAAACTGCTTTGTGGAGCAGTTGTTTTTGGTTTACTATTTTTTATTTCATTTGCAAAGGCAGCTGACATTTCTTCAGAAACTTTATTAAACATAGATATAGCTCAACAAAATAATTTTAAAACAAGTAATACTTCATTAGTTCTTAAAGATAGTTTAATAAATGGGCAGAATGAAGAGGTAATAATGGCTCCTACCGTATCTGTGCTGGAAAAGAAAAAAATAACTGAAAAAGTAGAGGATGAAACTAATCAAGAAAATTCTCCTGGACGAAAAGAAACTATTGAATATATAATAAAAGAAGGAGACACTATTTCGGGTATTGCCGCAATCTTTGGACTTAAAACTCAAACTTTAGTTTGGGCAAATGGTGGTATTGAGAACATAAACCTTATAAAACCAGGCAACACAATTACAGTCCCACCAAAAGACGGAGTTATTTATACAGTTAAAAAGGGAGATACTCTAAGTAAAATTGCTCAAATTTATAAAACTGATATAGATGAAATTAGGGGCTGGAATCAACTTGATGCTGATAAAATTGTTGAAGGTCAAGAAATATTCTTACCAAACGCTACAAAACCAGCTCCAGTTGTAGTGAAAAAAACTTCTAATTCTACCCTTTCAACCACTATTAATTCTTCTCAAAATACTGCTAACTCCCTGCCCAAAACACCGGTTTACTCCTCCAGTAACGGTTGTCATCAATTTCCCTATGGTTACTGCACTTGGTATGTTGCTCAAAAGAGATGCATTCCATGGGGAGGAAATGCTAAAGATTGGCTTTCTAATGCTCAAGCATATGGTTATAATGTTTGTTGGGGAAGTGATTGCAATTGTCCAGCAGGTAGTATTTTAGTAACTAGAGAAAGCTGGTATGGTCACGTAGCTTATGTGACCGGCCAAAATGATAACGTTATTACTATTTCAGAGATGAATAAAGTAGGTTTTGGAAAAGTTAGCACTCGAGCTTTAAATAAAGGAAATTGGGTAATCAGGGGTTGTATATACTAAATGTATAATTCAAAAATAAAAAATAAAAAATCAAAAAGAATTATTTTAAACTTTTATTTGTCATTGAACCACTTTTTGATATTTACATTTTGCATTTTTTTTATTGATGAGTACTTTACCAAAAATGAGCGGAATAGCATTACTTTTTACAGCTGTCCTTTTACCGTTGAATATTAATATTAATGCCGATTTGCGCTACGCCAAAGACTTTAACGAGGCGAGCCAAGAATCGGCTGTTTTTAATAATAATCAAAATTCTTTAGACCTTGGGACAATAATTGATAATGGTCTTTTATTAGAAATTAAAATAAAAGGAGAAACTGTTGGAGAAATTTTATCAAATGCTGGAATTGACATTCGAGAAAATGATTTTGTTTTTCCCTCTAAAGAAACAAAATTTCAACCTGGCACAAGAATTATTATTAAAAGAGCAATGCCGGTGAATTTAAATTTATATGGGAATTCAAAAGAAATTTTTACTCAAAAAAAGACAGTTGGTGAGGTTTTAGAAGAAGAGAAAATATCATTAAAGGAAAATGATTTAATAAACGTAAACCTTAATGATAAAATTTTTCCAGAAATGGAAATAAAAATTTGGGAAAAACCAAAACCAGTTTTGAAACGAGCTTTAAAAACTCCTGGCGAGACTCAAATTGGTTTTGCCAGTTGGTATAGTTTTATACCTGGTGATTTTTGCGCTTCAACTACCTTTAAAAAAGGAACAAAGTTGCGAGTTACCAATCTTGAAAATGGCAGCCAAGTAGTAGTGGTTGTGAATGATTATGGACCATTTACCTCAAAAATCATTGATCTTGAAAAAACAGCTTTTGCAAAATTAGCCTCACCTTCAAGAGGAGTAATAAAAGTGAAAGTTGAAAAAGTATATTAATAATATCCAAATAAAAAAGGCAGCTTCTGAATATTTAAATTTAAAATGTAGCGAGAAAATTTTCGCTACATTTTTATTTTTTCCTTGAAAAATTATCTTAAAAATTGCTAAACTTATATAACTTATGAACTCAAAAATAGCAGTTATTGGTGTTGGCGGAAGAACTGGTACAATGCTTGCTTTTGAAATTGGTAGAAAAAATAAAAATATTTTTGGAGTAGCTGAAGCAAGGCAACTCCAACTAATTAAAGATAAAAAACTTTACATTCAAAGAGGAGAAAACTTAGAATTGTTTAGAGAAAAAGTAATCTTACCAGAAGATTTCGGAAAAGATTCTTTACCAGATATTATTTTTTTAACTGTTAAGAATCCAGTTGGACCCACAGTTAAATATTATTATCAAAAGATGTATTCTATAATGAAAGGAAAAAACGAAAATCTTCCCACTCTTATACTTTCTCAAAATGGCCTTAGTGCTGGCAGAGAAGCAGTAATAGCTTTAAAAGAAATTTTTGGAGAGGAGGAGGCGAAAAAAATTCAGGTCATTCGAATGAGTTTATTTAATTCGGTAGACAAAAAAGAAATTTCTGATAAAATTTATATTAGTTATTTTTTACCAATTCGCTTAGCTTTTGGAGTAGTTTCGGGATCAAAAGAGACAACTCAATTAAGAAATATTTTTAAAGATTCAGAGATAGAAGCAGAAGAAGTTTCGCCAAAAAATGTTCAGAATATGGAATTTTCTAAACTTTTTACAAATCTTATTGGTGTGCCATCAGCTCTTAAAAATCTTTCAATAAAAGAAGGCTTTAAAGATAAAGAAATTTTTGAAGAAGAAATAGAGGTTTTAAAAGAATATCTTAAGGTTGTAAGAGTAAGTGGAGGGAAGATTTTAAACTTTAAAAAAATGCCTCTAAAATTATTAGCCAATTTAATTTCTTTTTGCCCATTATCGATTTTATCTCTTTTTCGAGGGAAATTAGCCAATGCTATTAGCAAAGGAAGAGGGGGAAAACCAAAAGGAAATTTAGATGAGATTGATTATTATAATGGAGAAGTGGTAAAATTAGGAAAGAATTTGAGTATGCCCACCCCAGCCAATGAAAAAGTTTTAAACTTAGCGAGGATGGTTCAAAATTAATTAAAAATTCTATAAAAAATAAGTTAGCTATAATTTGTAATTAATTACAAATTAAAATTATATGACCACTTTAATTACCTTTATTTTGCTTTTTATATTTGCTTATCTTTTAGGTTCAACTCCTACCGGTTATTTAGTAGGAAAAGCAGTAAAAGGAATTGATATAAGAAAAATTGGTTCTGGCTCTACTTCTGCTACTAATACTAGTCGGGCATTAGGTTGGGGATGGGGAACTTTCGTAGCAGCTTTTGATTTTTTAAAAGGAGTAGTGCCAGCTTTATTAGCTTTAAATTATTTAACTAATCAGTGGCAGATTATTACTGTTGCTTTACTACCAGTTATTGGTCATATTTTTCCAGTATGGTTAAAATTTAAAGGTGGAAGAGGTGCCGGTACGTTTTATGGAGCAACAGTGGCTCTTTTGGGTTTTCAATTTTTTTTACCACCTTTTTTAATTTGGGTTATTACTTTAGCTGTAAGTCGGCTTATGAGCTTAGCTAATCTTTTACTTCCCTGGAATTTATCAATTTTAGCTTTAGTTTTATTTTTACACGGAATTATTCCTTTAAATTATGTTGTTTTTTGTCTTGTTGGAACTATTTTGATAACTATTGCTTTAAGAGATAATCTTAAAAGATTAATGAAAGGCACAGAATCTCGCATTTAATTAATCTAATCAAAATTTAACTAGTCAATTTGTTGTTGATTCTGGAATCAAATTTTTTTATACTTTTATTATGCCCTCATAGCTTAACGGATAAAGCCCCTGCCTTCTAAGCAGGAAATCCAGGTTCGATTCCTGGTGAGGGCACATATGGTGGCTATGGTGTAGCGGCTAACACTACTCCCTGTGGAGGAGTCATCGCCGGTTCGAATCCGGCTAGCCACCCACCTTAAAAAGTGTAACTAGTGTATAGTATTTTAGTATCTACATTTATTGAGTAGTTTTTGTAAATTCGACCCTAGAAGGGTCGAATTTTGAATTTTGTTTTATTTTTTAATCTTTCAGTGGTTCGAATTCTTTATAAATATTATACTTTCTAATTTTTTTCCTATTCAGTTAAGAAATTCAAGAATTTCTCTTCAAAAATTTTTACTAATTATTTTTGCATTATCAGAAAAATGATAATCTTCAAACATATAGCAATAATTTCTTTTTTATTACATAATAGCTTAATACAATTTTTAAAGACCCAGGGCCACAATAACTATAATTTAACTTTTCTTAAAGTGGTTTTATTTTTAACATTATTTTACCCATGGATTTAATTTATCTATAAGAAATAAGATATTTTTTTAAAATAACTTTTTCGGTAATATTTTTTACCGTAACAAAATAAATCTTGCGATAATAGGGTAGAATATGGTAAAATATTATTAACCTTATAAAAAAGCATATGCAACAAGATACTATTGATCAAGAAAATATGAAGCAAGTTATTTTGGATTTTCCAAAGCAGTTTCGAATTGGTCTTGAAGCTGCAAAGAATACTAAATTAGCTATAAATTTTAAACTTCAAAATATTATTATTTCCGGAATGGGAGGTTCGGCTTTGCCAGGAGATATTTTTAAAATAATAAATAATGAACTGCTTTTGACAAATTTACCAATTTTAATTAATCGAAATTATGGTTTACCTTCTGAGGCTCAAAAAAATTCAGTGGTTATTTGTATTTCTTATTCTGGAAATACCGAAGAAACAATTTCTTCTTTTAAAGAAGCAAGAGAAAGAGGGGCATCGGTTTTGACAATTGCCTCAGGAGGAAAATTAATTGATTTGTCAAAAAAATACCATATTCCTTTTGCAAAAGTTCCTTCAGGAATTCAACCAAGGTGCGCCCTTGGTTATCAATTTTCTGCGTTGATTAAAATTTTATCTAACTTAAAGATTATTAAAAATTTAGACGAAAATCTTTTAGATCTTGAAAGAAGTTTAAGACCAAGCAATTTGGAAAAAGAGGGTAAAAAATTAGCTCATCAATTAAAAGGTAAAATTCCTTTAATTTATAGTTCAGAACATTATCAATATTTAGCAAGGATTTGGAAAATTAAATTTAATGAAAATTCAAAAGTTCCTGCATTTTTTAATTTTTTTCCAGAGCTTAATCATAATGAAATGACTGGAATAGGAGAATGTAAATTAAAGAGTTTAAGGAAAGAACTAAAGATAATAATTTTAAAAGACAAAAAAGAACCATCAAAAATTTTAAAAAGGATGAAAACTTTAACTGAAATTTTTCAAGAAAAAGAGGTAGAATCAATCTTTGTTGAAATAAAAGGAAAAAATATCTTTGAAAAAGTTTTTAAAAGTATTTTAGTTGCTGATTGGGCTTCTTACTGGTTTGCTATTTTTCAAGGCATTGATCCAAGTCCTGTTAAATTGGTTGAGGAATTTAAAAAAAGAATGGCTTAAAATTTTCTTGCATTTAATTTTAAAGTTTAGAAATTGAAAATTGAAATTAGAAATTTATATTAATTTATGCTTTTTTCAAAAAAAGTATTAGGAATAGATATAGGCATCTCTTCCATTAAAATAATAGAATTATCAGGGGGAAAGAAAAAACAAACCCTTGAGCATTGTGGAGTAATAGAAAGTACTCAGTTTTTTGATGAATCTTCTAATCTTGCAAAAGAAGGAATTCTTTCTCTTTCTCCCAAAGAAATAGCTAAAACTCTTTCTTCGGGGCTAAAAGAATTAGGCATAAGAAGCAAAGAAGCAGTTTTTTCTATTGCTGATTTTTTAACTTTTTTTGCTAATATTACCTTACCCCCGATGAAAGAAGAAGAAATTTCTCAAGCAGTAAGGTATCAAAGTCGAAAAGTTATCCCTCTTTCTTTAAAAGAAACTACTTTAGATTGGCAAATTATTGAAGGTAAGCCCTCAACTAAAGATGAATTAAAAATTTTAGTAGTAGCAATCTCTAATGAAGTTATTAAGAAATATCAGTCCATTGCAAATCTTGCAAAGCTTAATTTATTAGGAATAGAGCCGGAAGCATTTAGTTTAGCTCGATCGCTTGTTAAAGAAGAAAAAGGAGTAGCAATAATAGATATAGGCGCTCAAAGCACTACTTGTAATATTATTGAAAATAAAACTTTGAAGACATCTTATAGCTTAAATATTTCTTCAAAAAGCTTTGTGCAGAGAATTAGTAAAAGATTAAATATAAGTTATGACGAAGCTTTGGAATTAGAAAAAAAGTACGGGATCAAAGAAAAAGTAGGAGGAGAGGGAAGAATAGCGTATGAAAGCCTAATTCCTTCAATAAAGTTTCTTTCCCAACAAATTGAGAATGTTTTTGAAGAATTTTCTCAGATGGAAGATGGAAGAATTGAAAAAATTATTTTAGCTGGAGGGGCTGCTCTTTTGCCAGGATTAAAAGAATTTTTAGAAGATTTTTTTAAAAAAGAAGTTGAGATTGCCAACCCCTTTTTTGGAATTTCTTATCCTTCTTTCGTTGAACAAGAATTAATAAAGGTAGCACCAATTTTTGGAGTAGCTACTGGACTTGCTAAAAGAAATTTTTTATAATATAATATAATAATTAAAAGTATGGTAGAAATTATTCCAAAAGAAAAACAAGTCTCCCCTCAAAAAAATACATTGTTTTATGTTTCCTTAATTCTTCTCATTGTTTGTGTGGGTGGTTATTTTATTTTAATGATTCTTTCTAGTCAAGCTCAAAATAAAATTACTACCCTCAAAGAAGAATTAGAAAAACAAAGAACTTCAGAAATGGTTTCTTTAGAAGGAGGACTTATTAGTTTACAAAAAAAGATTAATGATTTTTCTATACTTTTTCCAAAACACACATCAGTTTTTGGCTTTTTTCAACTTCTTGAAAATAAAACTCATCCAGATGTTTATTTTTATTCGCTTATTTTATCTCCTTCTGAATTTCGCGCAAGACTTTCTGGTAGATCAAAAAGTTTTGATGCCGTTGACCAACAGATCCAAATGTTTACAAAAGAAGAGTTAATAGATACAGTTGATTTAATTAATATCTCTTTAAATCAAGAAGGAGAAGTAGAGTTTGTTTTAGATTTAATATTTGATCCTAAATTTTTTAAACCATATGGATATTAAATCACCACTTTTTATTGGTTTATTTTTAATCATCGCTTTAGTAATGGGAGTATTTTTTACTATTCCTGGGTACCAAGAATGGTCATCTTTTTCAAAAGAAGTCAATCAGCTTCAATTAGAGATTAAAAACCAAGATCAATATTTTAATTCCTTAAAAAATATATCTGAAGAATTAAAAAATTACGAAGACAAAGTTTCTAAAATTAATGCTGCTCTTCCAGATGATCCTTCTCTTTCTAGTCTTGGCGCTTTTTTTAACGAGAAAGCTTCCCAAAATGGTCTTATTTTAAATGAGCTTATAAAAAGTTCAACTATTGAAAGTAAAGATTTATCACAAGAGCAAACTTCATCTGTTGAGGAAGGAGGAACGGAAGCTACAACCTCAACTCAACAAAATAAAGTAGTTAAGGAAACTACTCTTACCCTGATTTTAACAGGTCCCTATCCTTCCCTTAGAACTTTCCTTATAGATTTAGAAAGATCAGCCCGACTAATTGAAATAGAAGAAGTTTCTCTTTCTTCATCGGAAACAGGAGAAGGTATTTTTAACTTTAATTTAAGATTAAAAGTTTATTCATATTAAAAAAATATGGCTTTAGTAAAAAATAAAAGAAATCAGTATTTGCTTATTTTTTTGGTAATAATAATTATTGGTATTGGTTTTATTTGGTGGAAAAATTCCTCAACAGAAACTTCTCCGGAGGAAGAACAAATTTCTATTAATAAAGTAATAGAGATAAATTTTGATTTTTTAAAGAATGTTCCTTTAGATAATTTTGAACCATTTTCGGGAGTACCTGAGTTTATGGGAGAAATTTCTCCTCGAAATCCATTTTTGCCAAAATAACCAATAATATATGGAACTAATTAAAGAATTGATTAATAGGGGAATTATAAATAAAGAACAAGCTCTTTCTTTAAAAAATGAAATAAAGAATTCTCACCGAAAACCAGAAGAAGTAATTTTAGATCAAAAAATTCTTTCCGAAGAAGACCTTTATACTTTAAAAAGCGAAATTTTAAATATTCCCCTTAAAAAGAAAGAAGAATTACCCGAGAAAGTTTCCCCTGAGACACTAAGATTAATTCCAGAAGATTCAGCAAGGTCTTATCAAATGGTGCCCTTGGAGAAAAAGGGAGAAATTCTTGAGGTAGGGATGCTTTATCCAGAAGATCTTAAAGCAAACGAAGTTCTTGAGTTTTTGTCTCGTCAGGGAAAATTTGATTACAAAATTTTTTTAATCACTCCTAATATTTTTAATAAAGTTGTAAGTCAATATAGTAGTTTAACTGGCGAAGTTAGTAAAGCACTTGAAGAATTTGAGCCAGAAATTAGTACTAAAGAAGTTATTGGAGGACCAAAAGAAGAAGTTGAATTTAGAAGATTAGCTGAAGAAGCCCCAATTACTAAAATTGTTTCAGTTGTTTTAAAAGATGCTGTTGAGGGCAAAGCTTCAGATGTTCATATTGAGCCTCTTCCTGATAAAGTTCAAGTAAGGTTCAGGTTGTTAGGAGAGTTGCATTCTTCTTTTTTCCTGCCAGGCGAGCTTCATTCAGCTATTGTCGCTCGAATTAAAATCTTAAGCAGAATGAAATTAGACGAAACAAGAGTTCCTCAAGATGGAAGGTTTACCCTAAGGTTTGGCGAAAAAAATGTTGATTTTAGAGTTTCTACCTTGCCTACAGTTTTTGGAGAAAAAGTAGCTATTAGAGTTCTTGATCCTACCGCTCAAATTACCCGGTTTGAAGATTTAGGATTAACGGGTAGAAATCAAGAATTAGTGGAAGAGGCAATAAAAAAACCTTATGGATTAATTCTTTCAACTGGTCCTACTGGTTCTGGAAAAACTACAACTTTATATAGCCTCTTAAGGCTTTTTAATAAAGAAAAATTAAATATTATTACCCTTGAAGATCCCGTGGAATATTTTATGGGGGGAATTAATCAATCCCAAGTAAGACCAGAAATTGGTTATACTTTTGCGAGAGGTTTAAGACATATTTTAAGGCAGGATCCTGATGTTATTATGGTGGGAGAAATAAGAGATGGAGAAACAGCAGATTTAGCTACGCAAGCTTCTTTAACTGGTCATGTTGTACTTTCTACCCTTCATACTAACAATGCTCTTGGAGCTATTCCTCGGTTAATTGATCTTGGGGTACAGCCATATTTAATTCCAGCAACATTTAGTATTGCTATTGGTCAAAGATTAGTAAGAAAGCTTTGCGATTATTGCAAAAAAGAAGTTGAGCCAGACGAAGAAACTAAAGAAATAATTTTTAATGAATTAGAAAATTTTCCAGAAGATATTAAAAAAAATTTCAAGATTAAAGAACCTTTTAAAATTTGGGAAGCCCAGGGTTGTTCAAAATGTGAAGAGAAAGGTTTTTCTGGGAGGCTGGGAATTTTTGAAGTTTTTTCAATGACCAAAGAACTTTCAGACTTAATCTCTAAAACCAAAATACCATCAGAATCAGATCTTTTTAAGGAAGCAAAAAGGCAAGGAATGATTTCTATGTTTCAAGACGGAATTTTAAAAATTCTTAACGGTAATACTACTATTAGGGAAGTATTGAGGGTAAGTAGGGATTAAATTAATATCTTATTAATAAATTATGAGATTTGAATATCAAGCTAGAAACAGAGAAGGAAAAATTGAGAATGGAATCATTGAAGCTTCTTCAGAAGAAGCAGTTCTTGATATTTTACAAAAATATGGTTTTTACCCAACCTCAATTAAAGAATTACCTACTTCTGTTTGGAATCAGGGGATAAAATTATTTAGAAAAAAAATATCTTCAAGAGAAGTTATTGATTTTTCACGTCAACTTTCAATTATGATTTCTGGCGGAGTTACTTTGCTTGAATCTTTAAGAAGTATTGGTCAGCAAATTGAAAATTCCGCCTTTAAAGAAGTAATTTTGAGGATTTCTCAAGACGTTGAGGGAGGAATGCTTTTTTCAGGAGCTTTAACACGGTGGCCAAATATTTTTAATAAGTTTTACATTTCGATTATAAAAGTTGGTGAATCTTCTGGTGAACTTTCAAACTCCTTAAATTATATAGCTGATTATTTAGAAAGAGAGTATGACTTTAATTCCAAAGTAAAAGGAGCAATGATTTACCCTGCCTTAGTTGTAGTTTTGGCATTTGGTATTATTTTGATGATGAATTTTTTTCTTATTCCCACAATGAGCCAGACCTTAATTTCAATGGGGAAAGAATTACCGATATTAACAAAAATAGTAATTGCTATTGCTGATTTTTTTCAGGCCTGGTGGTGGTTTTTGTTTTTGATTTTAATTATTCTTGGATATTCAATTTATGAATATATTAAGACACCAAATGGTAAGAGAAACTTTGATAACCTTTGCTTAAGGATTCCTGGATTAGGCAGTTTTTTAAAAAAAATTTATATTTCTAATTTTTCTGAAAGTCTTTCTACTTTAATTGGGGGAGGTGTTTCTCTTTTAGATTCGCTTGATTTGGTAAAGGAAACAGTTGGGAACGTTATTTATCAAGAGGCAATTTCCGATTTTATAGAAGGAGTTAAAAAAGGAGAATTATTAAGCAGCACACTCATTAAACACCCTGATTTATTTCCACCAATGGCTCAACAAATGATAATGGTGGGAGAAAGAACAGGTTCTTTAGGCGATAGCTTAAAAACAGTTGCTAACTTTTATAAAAAAGAAACAGACAGAGGTCTTGACAACCTTTTAAGCCTTCTTGAACCTATTTTGATGGTGTTTTTAGGGGTAGTGGTAGGAGTTGTAGTAGCAGCTGTTTTGCTTCCTCTTTATCAAATGGTTTCTTTGTAAATTTAATTTATTCTTGACAAAAAATTCTTTTTAATGATACAATATATTAAAGGTCAAAGGTCAAATATTAAATAAAAAGCAAAAATATGGAAAAATTAGATCAAAAAGAGGGTTTTACTTTAATTGAATTATTGGTAGTTATCGCAATTATTGGAATTTTAGCATCAGCAATAATTGTTGGACTTCAAGGAGGCAGAGCCGGAGCAAATGATTCAAGAGCAGTTTCCGGAATGAGCCAAATTCGCTCTAAAGCCGAGACAATATACGCGACAGAGCATGAATACACAAATTTATCTTGTAATTACGATGAAGAGATGACGAGTCTTTGTACTGATATCGCTAATCAATTAAAAGGTGTTAATGTTACCCCAAAAACAGTAACTATTGTTCCTACCGCAGGAAAATATTGTGCTTATATTCCCTTAAACGTTAAATATAAAGATAAGCAAGATTATTATTGTATAGATAGCACTGGAAGAGCGGGTAATACCACAACTAACCCTAATACAACGTGCGCTGCTGGATTACAATATAAATGTCCAGCTGATTTAAGATAGTAATTAATTCTCGTTTTATAAAAAAATTTCCCTTACCCTTGAGGGAAATTTTTTTTGTGTTATAATTAAAATAATGAAATCAAAAAAGGAAAATAATTTTTTTAAAGAAAACAAAAGTTTTACGCTTGTTGAGCTTTTAGTCGTGATGGGAATAATTCTAATTTTGTCAGGGATTAGTTTAATTAATTACCAATCAGGAGAAAAATATTTTGCTCTTCAGAGATCGGCCCAAAAAATAGCAGAAGATTTAAATTATGCTCAAAACTTGGCAATAAATTCCAAAGAATTTAATGGAACAATTCCAAAAGGTGGATATGGAGTTTATTTCGATCTTTCTTT
Organism: Candidatus Pacearchaeota archaeon; assembly: GCA_035360455.1. Taxonomy (GTDB): domain Bacteria; phylum Patescibacteriota; class Minisyncoccia; order Minisyncoccales; genus DAOPTN01. The sequence continues at coordinate 34,966 of DAOSAR010000004.1, forward strand.
TGAAAATTATTATAAATTGTACGCTGACCTTGATAACAATCAAAAATACAGTTCTCAAGGAGAAGATGTTTTGGGAAATATCAAACTTGAGACAGACGTATTTATCAAAGCTCTTTCTTCTTCCTCGGGATTAAGTATTAATTTTAAACCTCCTGATCCGATAGTTAAAATAATTACCAAAGAAGGAAATGAATTAAAAAACGTCGCAATTACACTTTGCATCAAGGATACTGATTGCAATAAATCATCAAATATTAAAAACGTTGTTATTAGCCAAACAGGGCTAATAGAAGTTAAATAAAATTATGTTGAATTCTAAATTCAATCAAAGTTTTACTTTAGTTGAAGTTTTGATTTCAATGGCAATTATTAGTATAGGAGCTATTGGAGCGTTTCTTGCTATCCAAAATGGCGTTGCTCAAACTACTTTTTCTTCTTCTCGAAGCACTGCTGCTTATTTAGCCCAAGAAGGCATTGAAATAGTAAGAAATATAAGAGATACAAATTATCTTAGGGATCGTTATAAATACCCTGGCGAAGCTCAAATACCTTGGGATGATGGCATTCCGGCAGGAAATTGTCTTGAAGTAGATTATCAAAGCAAAAAACTCTTAACTTGTGGACGGGACTCAGAAGGAAAATTAGGAAGATATTTAAACATTGACCAAGATGGTTTTTATAGCTATTTTTTAGGCAAAAAAACACCGTTTAAAAGAAAAATCGAAATCCAAAAAACTGATAATTCTCAAATTAAAATAATGGTAACAGTAGAATGGGAAGAAAGAGGAAAATCTTATAACTTTGTTTTACAAGGGAACATTTATAATGTTCGCTCGTTTTAAAATTATGAACAATAAATCCTTTACTTTAGTTGAATTATTAGTAAGTATAGCCATTTTTTCGATAATTATTACTATTTTAGGTAATATTTTTGTTTCAGCTTCTAAAACTCAAACAATAAATCTCGAGGTTAATGAACTTTTAAGTCAGAGCAATTATTTAATGGAATATGTAAGCCGAGCATTAAGAATGGCAAAAAAAGATTTAGGAGGAGAGTGTATTTCCCCAAAATTAAATTATAAAAAAACGAACTCAAGAATTTTAGAAGGAAGAATTTATCTTGGACCAGGCATTGCTTTTATGAATTATGAAGGAAGGTGTCAAGAGATTTTTTTAGACGAAGAAACATCTCAATTAATGGAATCGAAAGACAAATCTTCTCCTCTGTCTCTTACTTCTAATAAGTTTGAGGTAACTTCTTTTAATATTGGTCCAGAAGAAAGTTGGAGTCAGGATGATTTAAAACAACCAAGGGTTACTTTTTCTTTTCAAATAAAAACAAAAGACAATTTGGGAAATCAAGAATTTAAAATGCAATTTCAGACTACTCTTTCTCAAAGAAATTTGGATATAAAAGAATAACTTTATGAAAAAAAATTCAGAAAAAAGTATTGCTTCTTTTTTAGCTATAACAGTTGTTAGTATTCTTTTAGCTATGGTCGTGGGTATTATGCCAATTTTAATTACTCAAATTAAAATGGTTACGGGGAAAGAAGAATCAACGCTTGCTTTTTATGCTGCTGATACTGGAGCAGAAAGAGTTTTAGAAGCAATTGAAGTGGGATACGATTATTATCATTATCCCTCAAGTTATGGACAGTGTATAGATGTTAGTGGAAAAAAGGGATGCGATTATTCAGTCTGTCAACCAGTTATTACTTTTAATGACACTTTTAATTGCGGTCTTCCTTCAAAATGTCAAGGAAGTAGCGATTGTATTTGTCCCATTGATAAATGTGTTGGTTTTAACTATTATGATTATCCTTCAACTGGAAGATGCGAAGGAGGACAGTGTTTTAATTGTTTACCCACTGTTTTAACTAATGATTCAAGGTGCAATTATAATCAATCGAATCCTCCAAGTTGCGAGAAAAATGAAGATTGCTCCTGTCCAAAGAATCAATGTATAGGTCTTGATCCAAGCGCTATTATTTCTTCCTGGGAAACACCATATTTTGACAAATTTGCCAATGGAGCAAGCTATAAGACTTATATTGAAAAATCTGCAGGAAAAGAAATAATTAAATCTATTGGTAGTTACGCAGAAACAAAAAGAGCCATTGAGTTTTCTCGATAGAATAAATATTGATAATAAAACCTTTCATAAATAAAATAATTTAACTCTAAATCCGACTTTCCTTATTAAAAGGGAATTTTTTGATATTTTTCTTAAATTATGTTAAAATAAAAAATAAATGCAAATTCGCGAATAGAATGAATTTTATCTTATTTTAAATTTGTAATTCGTGATTACTCTATTTATGACAAAACAAGAAATAATAAAGCAATACCAAATTCACGAAACTGATACTGGCTCAGCAGAAGTTCAAATTTCTCTTTTAACCGACGAAATTCAAAAATTGACTGAACATTTAAAACGTCACCCTAAAGATAATAATTCAAGACGTTCTCTCTTAAAAAAGGTAGCTCAAAGAAGGAAGCTTTTAAATTATTTAAAAAGAGAAAACGAGAAAAGATATAATGCTATTTTGAAAAAATTAAAATTATAATTTTTAGCAACGAACTTTATTAATTTTTTTTTAAAATTTAAAATTATAGTATGGCCGTTATTAAACATCCAGAGCAAAGAGTAGGGGTATTTATTGATGTTGAAAATCTTTATTATTCAGCAAAAAACCTTTTTCGAGCAAGAGTGAATTTTAAACAAATCTTAAAAGATACCGTTGGAGAACGTAAACTAATAAGAGCTATTGCTTATGTTATTCGAACAGAAAGCGGAGAAGAACAAATATTTTTTGAGGCTTTAACGCATTTAGGGATTGAAACTAAAATAAAAGATCTCCAAATTTATAATAGTTTTAAAAAAGCGGATTGGGACGTTGGAATTACAGTAGATGCTATTAAGATCGCTCCTTCGCTGGATGTAATTTTGCTTTTATCTGGTGATGGAGATTTTATTCCTCTTGTTGAATATTTAAAAAATCATGGTAAACAAGTTGAAATAGCTGCTTTTTCCAAAAGCACATCTTCAAAATTAAAAGAAGTAGCCGATGATTTTTTTGATATCGGAAAATCAAAGAAATATCTTTTAAGAAAACCAACAACCAACAACCAATAACTTTTATGCTTTACAAAACTCAATTTGCCGGTCGTGAATTAAAAATCGAAACTAATTTTTTAGCCTCTCAAGCCTCAGGTGCAGTTTTAGTTTCTTTTGGTAAAACTGTAGTTCTTGGAACGGCAATGATGGGAAACGAAGACATTGAAGCTGATTTTTTACCTTTAACAGTTGATTATGAAGAAAGATTTTATGCAGCTGGAAGAATTAGCGGTTCAAGATATTTACGAAGAGAAGGAAAACCGAGCGAAGAAGCAACATTACTTGCAAGAATGGTTGATAGAGCTATTCGTCCTTATTTTCCCAAAAATTTAAGACGAGAGGTGCAAATTATTTTAACAGTTTTCGCTTTTGATGAAGAAAACGATCCCGAATT
>DAOSAR010000005.1:0-15873 GCA_035360455.1 Candidatus Pacearchaeota archaeon
GTCCTTCTTGTAAAAAGCACACAGTTCACAAAGAGGCAAAAAGATAAAATAAAAAGGGGGCATAGTTCAATGGTAGAACAACGGTCTCCAAAACCGTTGATCGGGGTTCGAATCCCTGTGCCCCTGCCAGTTTTGGTTTCGAGCATCCCTCAAGACACCAGTAATTTTACTTCGTAAAATTCTGGTTTCTTGCGTCAGTCACTTCGTTCCTTCCTATCTTCCCGAAACCAAAACATGGGTGTATCCCATACCCCATAATAGTTTTGGTTTCGAGCTCGAATTCACTTTGTGAATTCGGCGAAAAGAAAATGAAATTTTCTTTGAGCATCCCTTAAGAAACCAACAATTTTATTTAATAAAATTTTTTATTACATCCTCCTAGGCTTACAAACTTGACAAATAACACTAAGAAAAATTAAAATTATCACTCATTAGCAATTAGTTATAAAAATATAAATAAAAATATAAATATATGGAAAACGCACCACAACATGTAGCAGTAATTCCTGATGGTAATCGACGTTGGGCAAGAAAAAGAGGTTTTCAACCATGGGTTGGTCATCAAGCAGGAACAAAATCTTTAGAAAAAGTTTTAGAGAAAGCTTTGGAATTAAAAATTCCTTATTTTACTTTCTGGGGAGCATCTTTTGACAATTTAACAGAAAGACCCAAAAAAGAAATTGAATTTTTATTTAAAATTTATGCTGAGCAATTTAAAAGGATTGCAAAAGACAAGAGAGTTCACCAAAATAAAGTAAAAGTTAGTGTTCTTGGTCGCTGGAAAGAGATTTTGCCAAAAGAGACGCAACAGGCGATAAAAAAAGCAGTAGAAGCAACAAAAGATTATAATAATTATTTTTTAACTTTTCTTTTAGCTTATAATGGAACTGACGAAATGAGAACGGCAATTCAAAAAATTGCCGATGAAGCGAGAAATAAAGTTGTAAAAGTTACAGATAAATTAATAAAAGATAGTCTTTGGACAAAAGATTTACCAGCTGTTGATCTTGTAATTAGAACCGGCTGTGAAAAAGATCCTCATATGTCAGCCGGTTTTATGATGTGGGATACGGCTTATTCACAATATTATTTTACAGAAACTTTTTTCCCCGATTTTGGACCAAAAGAGTTTGAAGGAATTATTAATGATTTTGTCAAAAGAGAAAGAAGGATGGGAAAATAGTCCAATAGAAGCGAATAAACGCGGAAAGACGCAAAATATATAATGGCTAATTTAGAAAAATTATTAAAGGATTATAAGAGGACTTTTGATCCTCTGTTTTTAAATTATATTCCTGAAAATCCAAAAACTCTTTGGCAACCTGTGATATATCATTTTCAAACAGGAGGGAAACGCTGGCGACCTTTTCTTGTCCGTCAAATAGCTAAAATTTATCATTTTCCGCCGTCTTCAACTCAATCATTAGAAGTTGTTGTAGAACTGACTCACAATTGGACCTTAATTCACGATGATATTGAAGATAAAGACAGCTTTCGTCACGGCAAGGAAACAGTTTGGAAAAAGTTTGGAATCGATCGAGCTTTAAATAGCGGGGATGCAATGATAGCTCTTTCTTTTAAAATTATAAGCAAAGAAAAAAAATGGATTGAAAAAGAAAAAATTTTTCTTTCAGAATCTTTATCTGAAACTATTGAAAATCTTTGTGGAGGGCAAGATATGGAGTTCGCTTTTAGAAAGAAAAAAGGCAATATTAAAATCAGCGATTATATGGAAATGGTGGAAAGGAAAACCGCTGTTTTGCCAAAGTTTGGAGTTTTGGGAGTAACAAAGCTAGGTAAAGCAAATAAAAAAGAAATAGAAGCCTTAGAAAACTTTTGCGATAATTTATTTCCCGCTTTTCAAATAAAAGATGATATTTTAAATTTAACCGGAGGTGAAGAATATGGAAAAGAAATTGGCGGAGATATAAAAGAAGGAAAAAGAACTATACCAATAATTCATCTTTTAAACCACTCCTCAAAAAAAGAAAAAAAGGAAATTCTTAGCGTTCTTTTAAAAGATAGAGAAAAAACAACAAAAGAAGAAGTAAAAAAAGTAATTAGCTTAATGAAAAAATACGGTTCAATTGATTTTGCAGTAGCTTTTAATAAAAAATTAATTAAAGAAGCAAAAAAATCTTTATCTTTTTTACCAGAAGTGCCAGAAAAAAAATTGTTAGAGGAAATAACTGATTGGCTTGCTGAAGAAAGGGCTTTTTAAAGATTTTTCAAAAAAATTTTATGCAATTCAAGATCTCTTATGTCTTTAGTCGACACTCTTATTGCAAATGGTTATTTAAAAACTCCCTTAATCATTGAAGCATTTAGAAAAATAAAAAGAGTTGATTTTTTACCGGAGGAAATGAAAAATTTTGCTGAATTAGATGAGGCATTACCAATTGGCTTTGGACAAACTATTTCTCAACCAGCAGTAGTTGCTTTTATGCTTGAACTTTTGCAACCAAAACCAGGGGATAAAATTTTGGACATTGGCGCTGGCTCAGGATGGACAACAGCACTCTTGGCTTATATTATAAGCAAAGAGGAAAATCCTAGACCCGAAATTCCAGATTCCAAATTCCAAAATATAACTGGACATGTAATTGCTATTGATATTGTGCCCGAACTTGTAGAGTTTGGAAAAAGAAATGTTTCAAAATATAATTTTATTAAAAAGGGAATAGTAAAATTTATTTGCGAAGATGGTTCTAAGGGTTATCAAAAAGAAGCTCCTTTTGATAAGATCTTAGTTTCTGCCGCTGTCTATTCCACTCAAAATAATAAACTTAACGGAATAAATAAATGCCCAAAAGCTCTGAAAGATCAATTAAAAATAAACGGCAGAATTGTTATTCCGATTGAAAACAGTATTTGGCTTTTTATCAAAAAGAGTTATGATACGTTTGAAGAGCATGAATACCCAGGATTTGTTTTTGTGCCACTAATAGAAAAATAATAATTAATTTTAAGAGATAAATTTGACATTTACATTTTATTTTGAGGTTATTTTTTTTATGAATAAAACCTTGGTTATTGTTATAAGTTGTTTAGCATTCATTATTCTTTGCTTTTTTGGTGGTTATTTTTTTCTTGAAAATGAGATAAAAAAACCCTTCAAGGCAGAAGGAGATTTTAGAGTTTTTCATATTCAAGAAAATACCCAATTAAGAGATATTGCTGATTCTCTTAAAAATGCAGGTTTAATTAGGTCCGATACTCCGTTTATTTATTATATTTTAAAAAACGATAAGGATCATTTAAAAGATGGTTATTATTGTTTATCTCCCGCAATGAATATTCCTCAAATCGTAGCAGCAATTGAAAAAGGAGGAGCAAGAAAAGAAGTAAAAATAACTTTTCCCGAGGGCTTTCGGTTAACTCAAATCGAGGATAAACTAGAAAGCAATTTTAATCAAAAATTTGACTTAACCAATCTAAGAATTAAAGATTTTAAAAACGAATATAGTTTTTTAAATGATGCTCCTGACGATTTTTCTCTTGAAGGTTATTTTTTCCCGGATACTTATTTTTTTAGCTGTCTTGAGCCAGAGGTAAAATGCCTTAATGGCGAACCAATGCTTGCCAAATGCAATAAAGGAGATCGAGAAGAAATTATCCAAAAATTCCTTTCTAATTTTGATAAAAAACTAACATCAGATTTGAAAGAAGAAATTCAAAAGCAAAATAAAACAATTTTTCAAATCGTAACAATGGCAAGCATTTTAGAAAAAGAAGTTCAAAGTTTTGAAGACAAACAAATCGTTTCAGGTATTTTTTGGAAAAGAATTCAAAATAGGCAACCCCTTCAAAGTTGTTCTACTGTTGCTTATATTTTAAATCAAAATGGCTGGACCTTTGCTCAAATGCAACAGGAAATTGCTGAAAATAAAAATATAGATTCTCCTTATAATACTTATAGATATAGTGGTTTGCCTGCTGGTCCAATTTCAAATCCAGGCCTTGATTCAATAAAAGCAGCAATTTATCCAATAGAAACTAACTATAATTATTTTTTAACTGATCCAAGCACTGGAAAAACAATTTTTTCCAAAACTCTTGAAGAGCATAATCAGAATATAGCAAAATATTTTTAATAAAAAGCTAATTTATGCTTAAAGAATTTTTTAACACTGACAAAATATCACTCCCAATTGGGAAGATTTTTTCCCATTTTCCTTTTTCTCCCAATCAATGGTCGATTATCTCTGTTTTTATTGGGATATTAGGCTTATATTTTGCCATTCAAGGGGAAATTATTTTAGCTTTCATAGTTTTTCTTTTAGCTGGTCTTTGCGATACCATTGATGGAGGATTAGCTCGCTATACAGATAAAGAAACAAAGTTTGGTGCTTTTCTTGATGGTTCAATGGATAGATTTGTTGATTTTCTTCTTATTTTTTCTTTTGCTTTTTTGAACTTACCTGATTTTTTAATGCCAATTGATAATTGGTTAATTGCTTTAGCATTTTTTTCTTTAATGTCTTCTTTTGAGATCGCTTATGCTGATCATCGAGGAGCAGTTCCCGGCGCAAAAGGTTTGTGGGGAATATTTCGTAGAACCGAAAGATACCCCTTACTTTTAGTTGCTTTACTTTTCGTTAATTTTTCAAGAAGTATTGCTACTTACCTGGTAGTATTTGTCACGATAATGTCTTTTTTGAATGCAATTCAATTAATAATTTTAACTTATATAAAATCAAAAAACACAAAATAATTTAGAACATAGTTCAGAATTTATTTTAATTTTTAATCCAATATTCCTTGAATTTATCGAAAGGATACAATAAATTTTTCTATTGTATTTCTTCGATCTCAATTAGGAAATATAATTATCAAATTTAAAAAATTATTAAACCCTTAAACAGATTTGACATTTTATTTTTAAAAGAATATAGTTTGAATTGGAGGTTGATCTTTTGAAGTTCTTTAAAAACTTATTTTTATTGAGGGGGGATAAAGATGGAAAGAAAACAAAACTTAAAACAGAAAATGGAAGATATTGCTTTTTTAAACAAAAAATATCAGAACTCATTTTTGACAAAAGAAATAGAGGAAATTTATGATGATATTTGGCGAGGTTTAGGAGAAAAAGCTCAGATTGAAGATTTTTTAAACTTGCTTACATTCCGAAAATGCATAGAATTTTTAGAAAAAAAACAACAAGATAAGTTAAGAAAAGAGAAAGTTTGATAATAAGATAATTTTTGAATTAGGCTGCTATAAAAGCAGCCATTTTTATTTCTTTTTTATTTTTTTAATTTCATCTCTAATTTTTGCTGCTTTTTCAAAATTAAGTTCTTTGGCGGCTTTTTCCATTTCTTTTTGGAGGAATTTAATATCTTTTATATTTGCTAATTCACCAAGATTTTTTATCTCTTCTTCATCTTTAGCAAAATCCCAATCCCTGATTTCTTTTTTAATTGGTTGGGGTGTAATGTGATGCTTTTTATTATAATCTGCTTGAATCTTTCTTCTTCTTTCAACTTCTTTTATTGCTCTTTTCATTGAGCCAGTTACTTCATCGGCATACATTATTACTCTACCATTTGGGTGACGAGCTGCTCTTCCCATTGTTTGAATTAAAGTAGTTTCGTTTCTTAAAAATCCTTCTTTATCAGCATCTAAAATTAAAATCAAAGCTACTTCTGGTAAGTCTAAGCCCTCTCTTAAAAGATTTATTCCTACCACTATATCATATTTTCCCAATCTTAAATCTCTTAAAATTCCGGGCCGATCAAGGGTTTTAATTTCTGAATGTAAATAGTGAACTTTAAATCCCTGTTCTTCTAAATAATCAGCTAAATCCTCAGCCATTCTTTTTGTAAGAGTGGTAATTAAAACTCTCTCGCCGGATTTAATCGCTTTTTTACATTCTTTAATCGCATCCTTTATTTGATTTTTTGTTGGTTTTATCTCAATCTTTGGGTCCAAAAGACCGGTAGGTCGAATTAAAAGTTCAACAATGCTTTTTTCTTTCTTTGCTTTTTCAAGCTCATACTGACCGGGAGTAGCTGATGTGTAAACCTTTTGTCCAACTTTTTTTTCGAATTCTTCAAATTTTAATGGTCGGTTATCAAGAGCTGAAGGTAAACGAAATCCATACTCAATTAAGGTCTGTTTTCTTTGTTTGTCGCCTTCATACATTGAATGAAGTTGGGGAATGGTCATATGCGATTCATCAATAAAAGTAATAAAATCTTTGGGATAATAATCAAGCAATGTAAAAGGTGCATCGCCTGGTTGTCTGAACTCAAGATGGCGAGAATAATTTTCAATACCATGACACCAACCTGTTTCCCTAATCATTTCAATATCATAATTTGTTCTTTTTTCTAATCTTTCTGCTTCAAGCAGTTTTCCTTCTTTTTTTAACTCTCTTAGCCTTTCCTGAAGTTCACTTTGAATATTCTGCAAAGCTATTTCCAGTTTATCTTTTGGCGTAACCCAAAATTTTGCTGGGAAAATATGAGTCTCACTAATTTCTATAAAATTATTCTCTAATATTCGCGAATTTTTAGTGTTTGTTAAAATTCTTGAAATATTATTTCCAAGAATTTCTATTCTTATTATTTCTTTTCCGGTAGGAGAAAAAATTTCTATTAAATTACCTCTGACTCTAAAAGTACCTGGTTGAAAATCAATATCATTTCTTTGATATTGGAGCCGTACTAAATTCAAAAGAAGATCCCTTCTTTTTATTGCTTGGTTTTTCTTTAAGATGAGAGAAATTTTTTGATAATTTTCTGGTGAACCAATATTGTAAATGCAAGAAACAGAAGCAACAACTATAACATCATTTCTCATTATCAAGCTTTGGACAGCTTCATGACGAAGGCGATCAATCACTTCATTGATTTTTGCATCTTTCTCAATATAAGTATCGCTTTGAGGAATGTAAGCCTCGGGTTGGTAATAATCGTAATAAGAAACAAAATAATGAACAGCATTTTCTGGAAAAAATTCTTTAAATTCTTGATAAAGTTGGGCAGCTAATGTTTTGTTATGGCTTATTACCAAGATTGGTCTTTGAACTTTTTCAATTACATTAGCCGCAACAAAGGTTTTTCCGCAGCCAGTTACGCCCAAAAGCACAATATCCTTTACACCTCGCTCAATATTTTCTACAATTTTTTGGGTTGCTTCTATTTGGGGAGGAATTGGTTTAAATTTAGAACATAATTTGAATTTCATAGATTATTTATTATAATTTGAAATCTTCAAAAAATAAAGTAATTTTATGCAAATAAAAATATTTGAAGGCACAAAAGAAGATTGGAATAAGTTTTTAATCGAAAATGACGGTAGTTTCTTGCAGAGTTTTGAATGGGGAGAGTTTCAAAAAAGTCTTCAGAAAAAAATTTGGCGTTTTTTGATAAAAGAAAAGGGTAAAACTATAGGTGAGGTTCAGATAATAAAAGAAACTTTCCCCTTTGGAAAATCACTTTTCTATATTCCTTTTGGTCCTTGCTTTTCCCAAGCTCTTTTTTCCAAGGGAAAGAAAGAAGTTTTAAATTTAATTTTAAAAGAAGTCAAAAAAATCGCTAAAAAAGAAAAGGCTATTTTTTTAAAAATAGAACCATTGTTGCCATTGCCAAAATTACAAGAAGCAAACAATTCTCAAAAAAGATTTCAACCCCAAAAAACTCTTCTTTTAAATTTAAAGAATAAAACAGAAGAGGAAATGTTTGAACAATTTCATCAAAAAACAAGATATAATATAAGATTGGCTGAGAGAAAAGGAGTAGAAGTGATTAAATTCCAAATCCCAAACTCCAAATCCCAAACTCCAAATCCCAAATTCCAAAATAATTCTTATGACTATTTTGACGCGTTTTATAAACTTATTCAAAAAACTGCAAAGCGTGATAAATTTACTCCATATCCTAAATCTTATTATCAAAAATTAATTGAAAAGACAGGGGCATATTTATTTTTAGCAAAATATAAAGAAAAAATTATTGCCGCAAATATTGTGATTTTTTTTGGCAAAGAGGCAATCTATTTGCATGGTGCTTCAAATTATAAATATAGAAAAGTAATGGCTCCTCATCTTCTACAATGGGTTCAGATTAAAGAAGCAAAAAAAAGAGGATGCGAAATCTATGATTTTTGGGGAATTAATGAAAAAAAATGGCCGGGAATAACACGGTTTAAAAAAGGCTTTGGAGGAGAAGAATTTCAATATCCAGAAAGTAAAGATTTTATTTTTTCAAAATTTTGGTACAAAGCTTACCAGGCTTTAAGGAAATTTTTTAGAAAAAATACATAAATTTTTAAAAATCTTGACAGTTGCCGTTTAAAAATGATAATATAAAAGAAATTAATTTGATTTTCCCAGCAGGGAAGAAAAGGTCGAGTGAAGTAACAGAGAGACGATGGCAAGAAATTTTTAAAGCCATCGTCAGTAAGTAATTCTGTAAATTAAGAATTATGGCAGAAGAAAAAGATAAAGAGTTTCTCGAAAATCTCGTAAAAGCTCTAGTTGATCATCCTGAGGATGTCAAAGTTGAAAGGAAAGTTGATGAAATGGGGGTTTTACTTTCTTTGAAGGTAAATCCAGAAGATATGGGTCAAATTATTGGTAGGCAAGGATCAACTGCTAGGGCAATTAGGAACTTAGTAAGAATTGTCGGACTGAAGAATCATGCAAGAGTTAATTTAAAGATTGAAGAACCAGAAGGTGGGAGAAGAGAATTTAGTCAAAAAGAGGGAGGAGAATAATCTTCAGAAGCGGAAAAATTCGAAGAAGAACTCAAGCTGTAAACATTTAGTGTTTACAGGTAGTTATAAACCGTGCTATCATTTATAAGTAGCACGGTTTTTTAGTATTTATATGGTTTTTCATATTATTACAATTTTCCCTCATGTTTTTGATTCATATTTTAATGAAGGAGTTTTGAAACGAGCTCAGGATAAAGGTTTAATTGAAATTAAAATTCATGATCTTCGAGATTTTACCACTGACAAAAGAAGAACTGTTGATGACAGGCCTTTTGGGGGAGGGCCAGGGATGGTTTTAAAAATTGAACCAATCTATAAAGCTATTAATTCAATAATTCAAATTAAAGATAAAAAGAAAAAAACAAAAATTATACTTTTGTCAGCGAAAGGAAAGAAATTTAATCAAAAAATGGCAGATAGATTTTCAAAACTTGATGAGATAATTTTAATTTGTGGTCGCTACGAAGGGGTTGATGAAAGAGTGGCAGAATATATTTCTGATATGGAAATTTCTATTGGAGATTACATTTTGTCTGGAGGAGAACTGCCGGCAATGATAATTATAGAAACAGTTTCAAGATTAATTCCAGGAGTTTTAGGTAATGCTGAGTCAATTGAAGAGAAACGTAATTTAATATCTAATATCGATAATTTGAAATCAAAACGTATTTCAGGTTATCCTGTATATACTCGTCCAGCTATTTTTAAACCAAAACCAGGGGTTGAATGGAAAGTGCCAGAAGTTCTTTTATCTGGCAACCATAAAGAAATTGAAGAATGGAGAAAACAGCGCTTGAAACGACATACTTGACAAATTTTCTTATTAGTTTAAATTAATATATATTTGAAAATGAGCCGTAGCTCATATATATTTTCATTTTTTATTTATGGATGAAAAAAAATATTATCTTACTCCAGAAGGTTTTCAAAAGTATAAAGAGGAATATAAGGATTTAAAAAAACTGTGGAAAGAAAAGAAAACACAGTTGAAAGAATCAAGAGATGAAATTTGGAGACCAGAAGATCTTAATCCAGAATTTGAAACTCTTCAAACCGAGCTTGATTTTATCGAGGGAAGAATTAAAAACATAGAAGAAGTTCTTAAAAGTGCAAAAGTAATCACGAATTCAGGATCTTCAACTGGTGCAAAGAAAGTGACAATAGGAACAACTGTAATAGTTGAAGTTGATGGAAAAATTGATGAATTTACAATTGTTGGCACAATGGAAGCAAATCCAAGTGAGGGAAAAATTTCCAATGAATCGCCGGTTGGAAAAATGCTAATGAACCGTAAAGTTGGTGATGAAATAATAATTACTTCGCCGATAAAAACAGTTTATAAAATCAAGGAAATAAGATAAAAGTTTTTATGAAAGATTTTCTTCAATTTCTTATTGAAACATCAACTCTTAAAAAAACTCCAAGGACAGGCTTTGTTTGGTTAGAAATTAAGAATCCTGAAACAATTGGTCAACATATTTTCCGGGTAGCAATAATGAATTGGGTTTTAGCTGAAAAAGTGGAGCCCAAGTTGAACATTAAAAAAATAATTCAAATTAGTTTAGTTCATGATCTTTGTGAAGTTTATGCTGGCGATATGACACCTTATTGGGGATTATTACCGGAAGATAAAGAAAAAAGAAAAGAAGTTTTGAAAAGATGGATTAGGTTACCTAAAAAAGAAAAAGAAAAAAGAGATAAAGAAAAATTTCAGAAAGAAAAAAAAGCTCTTTTAAAGTTAACTCAAGGATTAGACCCAAAACAGAAAACAGAAATAATAAACTGTTGGTTAGAATATGAAAAATTGATATCTCCCGAAGGTAGATTTGTTAGACAAGGAGATAAAGTAGAGACATTATTGCAAGCAATAGAATATTGGGGAACAAAGCCAGATACGCCGGTAATGGGTTGGTGGGAAGAAGTAGAAGATTTAGTAGACAACCCTGTTTTGCTCGAATTTTTAGATCAAATAGAAAAAAAATTTTATCAAAATAAAAAAATCAATGGAGAACTTCAATTTCTCTTAGAAGTTGGAAAATTAAAAACCTTTCTCAGAAAAGGTTGGGTACTTCGAAAAGTTAAAAATCCCGAAACAATAGCCGAACATACTTTTTTATTTGCGATAGCTAGCTGGCTGTTAGGTGAAGAAAAAAGAAAATTAAATATAGAAAGCTTACTTAAGATAAGCCTTATCTATGAAATTTGTGAATTATATGCCGGAGATACTACTCCTTACGATGAAATTTTATCAAAAAATAAGACGAAAAGAGAGGAAGAAATATTAAAGAGATGGCCTCGAACTACTAAAAAAAGTAAAGAAAAAAATTTTTCAAAAGATTATGAAAAAGAAAAAGAAGCTTTAAAAAAAATTACTTCTTCTTTAGAAAAGAACCTTCAAAAAGAAATGATTAATTTATGGAATGATTGTAAGCAAATGAATACAAAAGAAGGAAAATTTGCAAATCAAGTATATTGGATCACTACTTATTTACAGGCTCTCCAATATTTTAAAGAAGATAAAAAATTTCCAATTTTTGCCTGGTATGAACAAATGAGAGAATTTATTGAAGATCCACTTTTGCTTAAATTAATGGAAGAGATGGAAAACAAATTCTTAATTAAAAACAATTAAACTTTTACCCCTTCAATTAGAATAAACATAGGTTTTTGGAAATTCTCTTTCCACCACTCGTCTTTCTTCATTAATTCTAATGGAGGATGAGGCTCATCAATTCTTTTTATTAAAAACCCATTATTTTCTAAAATTTCAATCCATCTTGAAAGAGGTAAGTGGAGATAAAAATAAGCTGATGGTGATTTAATCCCCGAAACTAAGTAGGAGGATTTTTTTATCTTTATTGGTTCAAAATATAGCTTAGGATCGACTTCAAAACAAGGATGTAAAAAAAGCAAAATTAGTTTTCCATCTTTTTTTAAAATACGAAAGAATTCTTTTATAGCTTTTTCTGGATTAGGAACTTCATGAATAGTTTGGTGAGAAAAAATAACATCGAAGAAGGAAGAAGGGAAATCAGTTTTTCTAAAATCTCCTACGGAATATTTAATACCTAATGGTCTTTGTTTTTCTAAATCTTTAGCTGTTTTTATAAGCTTTAGAGAAAGATCGATGCCAAAAATTTGATTGCTTTTATCTATCTTTGCCGCTAAACGACAAAGATAGCCCTCTCCGCAACCAGCATCAAGAATTTTTGAATTTTTCTCTTTTTTGATTAAATTTAAAATCGCTTTATTCGTGACAACTTCTCTGTAAGGATCTAAATTTTCTCGAATGATTTTTATCCAAAAATCAGCATTTTTTGACCATTCTTTTTTCTTTTGAGAAGTCCAATTCTTTTTGTTTTTTGTTGTTAGTTTTTGATAGGTAGATTTTCGCATATATATATATATCATATTATTATTTGTAAATTTTTTCAATTGATGGTAAAATAAATTTTATAAAAGGTCATAAAAAATTTAAAATTTAAAATTAATAAATATATGTCTATTTCAAAATATATTGACCATACAAATATTAGAAAAAACGCCACCGAAGAGGATATTAAAAAAAGTTGCGAAGAATGTAAAAAATATCATTTTCGAGGTCTTTGTGTTAATCCAGAATGGACAAAATTAGCAAAAGAAATTTTAGATGGCACAGGGACAAAGGTTACTACTTTAATTGATCCGCCAATGGGTTTATCTTCTCACGAAGAAAGAATGGAGATGGCGCAAAAAGCCAAAGAAGATGGATCAGACGAACTTGATGTAGTTATGAACGTTGTTGATTTAAAATATGAAAAAGATGAAAAAGTTTTAGAAGACTTAAAAGAAATAGCAAAAATTCTTCCGACAAAAGTTATTATTGGTAGTGGTTACTTAACCGATGGAGAAATTGCAAGAGCAGCAAGGTTAGTTAAAGAATCAGGCGCAATTTGTGTTAAAACAGCAACTGAAAAAGATCCTTTAGACAGATTTGAAATGCAGGAAAAAGCAAAACATATTAAAATTATGAAAGAAAACGCGCAAGGTATTTTGGTAAAGGCGGCTGGGGGAATTTCAAATTTAAGAGATATGATTTGGATGATAGAAAATGGAGCAGATATCATTGGCACAAGTTCTAGCGTGGAAATAATGGAAGAAATAGAAAAAATATTATTATAAAATTTTAAAAATTTTTTAATCAATTTTTAACTTTTATGCCATCAATGAAAGCGTTAGATAGGGCAGGAGTACTTTTTTTCTTTTCTCTTGTTTCTATTGTTGCTGCAATTATTGGTTTTATTCGAGGAGCAAAGTGTGGTTCTTGGCTTTGCTCTTATTTTTTTCTTGCCTTAGCAGTAATTCTTTTTTTGTGGGGATTTGAAACTATTCAATAAGTTTTTAAGTGTAAATAAACATGGAAATTATTTTATCTAAAGAAATTGGGTTTTGCTTTGGAGTAAGAAGAGCCTATGATCTTACTTTAAAAACGACAGAAGAGCAAAAAAGACCTTATTTTTGTTTAGGACCTCTTGTTCATAATGAAAGTGTAAATAAAAAATTAGAAAAGCTGGGAATAAAATTTGTTTCTTCTTTAGATGATGAAGTAAAAAATGGAATTTTAATAATTCCGGCCCATGGTGCAAGGCCGGAAATTTTTAAAGAAGCAAAAAAAAGAGAACTTAAAATCATTGATGTTACTTGTCCTTTGGTTAAAAAAGTTCAAAAAACAGCTGAAGATTTGCAAAATAATGGTTATCAAGTAATTATTGTAGGGGATAAAAACCATACTGAGGTTGAATCAATTCAAGGAGCGATAAAAGATAAAGGCATTGTTGTCGAAAATGCGGAAGAGGTTTCTGCCCTTAAAAATTTTAAAAAAAATTTATCTTTTGGTGTTATTGCTCAAACAACTCAAAGCGAGGAAAACGTCCAAAAAGTTTTAGAAAAACTTAAAAAAATTGCAAAAAAAGTTAAATTTTGCAACACTCTTTGTCCTTTTGTTTCTGCTCGCCAGAAAGAAGTAGGGGATTTAGCCAAAAAAGTTGATTTAATATTAATTATTGGTTCTCAAACTAGCGCCAACACTAAAAGGTTAGTAGGAATTGCCCAAAAAAGCCACAAGCCGGTTTACCACATTGAAAATGAAAAGGAGTTAAAAAAGGAATGGTTTTTAAATATTCAAAAAGTTGGCATTGCTACCGGAACTTCTACTCCTGACTGGGAAATTAAAAAAATAGTAGAAGAGCTTAAAAAAATATGAAAAAAATCTTAAGGCATAAAACTAAATTAGTTAAAGTAGGAAAAGTGGGAATTGGAGGAAAGAGTCCTATTTCAGTTCAATCAATGACGAGTACTCCGACAAAAGATGTTCAAAAAACAGTAAGACAAATTAAAGAATTAGAAAAGGCTGGATGCGAAATAATACGAGTAGGTGTTCCTGACATTGAATCAGCGAGAGCGATTGGAAAAATTAAAAAAGAAATTAATATTCCTCTAGTTGCTGATATTCATTTTTCTGTTGATTTGGCTTTGGAAGCTATTCATCAAGGAGCAGACAAAATAAGGATTAATCCAGGGAATTTTCCTAAAAATGGATTAGTAAAAATTGTTGGAGAAGCTAAAAAGAAAAAGATTCCTATTAGGATTGGAGTAAATAGCGGTTCTTTGGAAAAAGATATTTTAAAAGAAGAAAAAAGAGTAACTCCAGAGATGATGGTAAAATCTGCGCTGAAAAGCATTAAACTAATGGAAAAACTTAAATTTTATAATTTAGTAATTGCTTTAAAAGCTTCTGATGCTCCAAGAACAATAAAAGCTAACCAATTATTAGCGGAAAAAGTTAATTATCCACTGCATTTGGGAGTAACCGAAGCAGGGGGAGAATTTTCTGGAACTATTAAATCAGCAGTCGCTTTTGGAACTTTACTTTCAGAAGGAATTGGTGATACTATTCGAGTTTCTTTAAGTGCTGATCCTTTAAAAGAAGTAAAAGCAGGGTGGGAGATTTTAAAAAGCTTGGAATTAAGAGAAAGAGGATTAACAGTTGTCAGTTGCCCTACTTGTGCTCGAAAAAAACTGCCGGTTGTTGAACTTTCAGAATATGTAGAAAAAAATTTTAGTGATCTTCCTTTAAAAAAACCTTTCAAAATTGCAATTATGGGATGCATAGTTAACGGGCCTGGCGAAGCAAGAGAAGCAGATTTAGGAATAGTAGGGGTGGAAGATGAAAACGCGGCGATATTTGAAAATGGAAAATTTGTTAAAAATATAAAAATCAAAGATTTAAAGCTATTTTTAAAAAAGAAAATCGAATCGTTAGAATAACTTGCTGTTCAGATTTTAAATTATGGCAAAGCTGTATATTGGCACTTCAGGATTTAGTTATCGTCATTGGAAAAATGGTGTTTTTTATCCCGAAGGATTACCAAGAACAAAACAACTTGAATACTACTCAAAAAAATTTAACACTGTTGAACTAAACTCTCCTTTTTATCATTTGCCAGCAGAAAAAACTTTTTTAAACTGGAAAAATAAAGTTCCTGAAAATTTTGTTTTTGCTGTAAAAGTTTCAAGGTTTATTACTCATATTAAAAAACTCCAAGACGTGGAAGATGTCTGGCAAACATTTTTAAAAAGGGCTATTTTTCTAGAAAACAAATTAGGCCCTTTTTTATTTCAATTTCCGCCAAGTTTTATTGCGAACGAAGAGAATACTAAAAGACTAGAAAGGTTTTTAGAATATCTTAGCGTAAATTCTTATAATATTCACAAAAATTCGCGAATACGCTTTGCTTTTGAGTTTCGCCATTCTTCTTGGTTTTCGGAAAATATTTATCGAATTTTTAAAAAACATCAAAATGCAACCATCGCTCTAATTGACTCTCCTAAATTTGTATTTAAAGAAAAAACTATAGGAGAATTTGTTTATATTAGAATGCATGGTAGTAAAGCTTTATATAGCTCTAATTATTCAGATAGAGAGTTAAAAATATGGGCTTCAAGAATTAAAAAATATTTAAAACAAAGTTTAGATATCTATATTTATTTTAATAACGATGCAATGGGTTATGCAGTAAAAAATGCCAAAAAGCTTCTTGAATTAATTTATCAAAATAGATAAAATAAAAATATATTATTTTCAATTTTCAATTTTTATGGCATCTTTTGATT
>DAOSAR010000005.1:15973-18032 GCA_035360455.1 Candidatus Pacearchaeota archaeon
GATAAAATAAAAATATATTATTTTCAATTTTCAATTTTTATGGCATCTTTTGATTTTAAAAAAGAAAAAGCCGAAGAAGAACTCGAACGTATTTATAGCAAACAGCAAGAAAAAAGAGCAAAAGAATTGGCTCAATCTTTAAATATACCCTATATTGATCTCGTGGTTAATCCAATTGAATTAGATGCTCTTGCATTAGTTCCAGAAGCAAAAGCAAGAGGAGGATTATTTGTTCCCTTTCAAAAAGTTGAAAAAAGGGTAGCTATTGCTACTTTCGATCCTAAAAATGATTTACTCAATGAAACTATTAAAGAACTCGAAAAAAAAGGTTTTAAAGTGCAACTTTTTATTTGCTCTCAGAGATCTTTAAAAAGGGCTTTTGAAGAGTATAAAAAAGCCCCTTCTGTTCTTAAATCCATTGTTGGAAAAATTGAGTTATCAAGCCAGCATCTTGAGGAAATCGAAAGAAAAATTAAAAGCATTCCCGATCTAAAAGAAGAATTAAAAAATGTTTCCCATCAGACAGGAACATGGATTATTGAAGTAATTTTAGGAAGCTCTTTGAGCCTCGAAGCTTCTGATATTCATATCGTACCTGAAGAAGAGGGAACAAAGGTCCGTTTACGAATTGATGGTATTTTACACGATGTTGCCGTTCTTAATAATCTTGTTTATAACTCTTTGTTAAACCGGATAAAACTTCTTTCTAATCTTATAATTAATGTTCACAATATTCCTCAAGACGGTCGTTTTAGTATTTTTGCGGAGCAGAAAGAAATTGAAGTTAGAGTTTCAATAGTTCCTGGCGAATATGGAGAAGATATTGTAATGAGAATTTTGAATCCTGAGATGATTCTTTCGATTGAAGAGCTTGGTTTTCATCCATGGCATCAAGAAGAAATATTAAGACAAATCAAAAAATCTACCGGTATGATTTTAACTTCTGGACCGACTGGTTCTGGAAAAACTACTACTCTTTATGCTTGTTTAAAAAAGGTAGCAACACCAGAAGTAAAAGTAATAAGCATTGAAGATCCTATTGAATATCATTTGGAAGGAGTTTCTCAAACTCAAGTAGAACCAGAGAAGGGATATGATTTTGCTTCTGCACTTCGAGCAGCAATGAGACAGGATCCCGATGTCATTTTAGTGGGAGAAATAAGAGACAGAGAAACCGCTGAAACAGCAATTCAAGCTGCCCTAACCGGTCATCTTGTGTTTTCAACAATTCATACCAATGATGCTGCAGGAATAATTCCTCGATTAGTAGAAATGGGCGTTAATCCTTCTTTAATACCACCGGCTTTAAACCTTGGTATAGCACAAAGACTTCTTCGCCGGGTTTGTAAAAAGTGTGCTAAAAAAATTACTCTTTCTGAGGAAATGAAAAAGCAATTTGAAAGGATATTTGAAAATCTTCCTTCAAAAATCAAACCAAATTTAGATAATATTGAAATTTTTCAAGCTAATGGTTGTATTGAATGTCATAATACTGGTTATCGAGGAAGAATTGGAATTTTTGAAATGTTTAAAATGAGTCCCAGGGTAGAAGAGATAATTTTAACATCTCCTTCGATTTCTGCTATGAGAAAAACAATAGCTGAAGAAGGAATGATAAATTTAAAACAAGATGCATTATTAAGAGTAGTAGAAGGAATTACTACCGTAGAAGAACTTGAAAGGGTAGTGGGACCATTAGAAGAATAAAGCGTTTTCGAATTTTCCACGAATTACGTCGAATTTTTCTCGAATATTCGAGCTCAAAGAAAGCTTCGCTTTATTTTCGCCGAATTCACAAAGTGAATTCGAGATTAATTCGGTTTAATTCGAGAATTATTTAAAAAATAAAAAACTGCGAGCGGAAAAGAAAAGATTCTTTAAGAGAAAGAAAATTTTAGAATTTTTCCGAGGAGTGGTTTGGTCGAAACTAAACCATCCTAATACTAAGAAAAATTCCAATCCGCTCGCAGCTTTGTCTTATTTATAGCATATGAATAAAAATTTGTCAAGGGGTTGTATTTATATTTTTATTTTTGGCTTTGTATTTTTAACTTTACCT
>DAOSAR010000005.1:18132-19293 GCA_035360455.1 Candidatus Pacearchaeota archaeon
CTTTCCGCCAATGCCGGCGATGATGTAATTAGTACTACCGGCACAGAGATTACTTTTGATGCTTCAGCTTCAACCGGGAACATTGAAGAATATTATTGGAATTTTGGAGATGGTCAAACAAAAACAGGCAAAGTTGTTACTCACAAATATCAATATCCCGGCGAATATTTGGTCTATTTAAGGGTCAGCAATGGAGAAGAAAAAAATACCAACTCAATTCAAGTTCAAATTTTTTCTTCTGAAATTTTTATCTCTGAATTTTTACCAAATCCCAAAGGAAATGATTCAAATCAGGAATGGATTGAGATTGTCAACGAATCGAAAGAAGTACAAAATATTACCGGTTGGGGTATAGGAAATAAAGCAGAAAAAGCTACTTTTGTTTTCCCCGAAGGAACATATCTTACACCCAATGGTTTACTTTTACTTTCTTCATCGTTAACTAAAATTTCTCTTTTAAATGATGCTGGTTCTTTGTTTCTTTTCTACCCATCCGGTGATCTTTGCCAAGAGGTAAAGTATGAAAATCCAGGTGAAAATGTTTCCATAGCAAGAGAGAATGGAGATTATTTTTATACTCAAAACCCAACACCTGGAATGAAAAACATTATTAGTAACCATTCTTCAGAAAACAAAATTAGCTCTCTTTCTCAAGCTCAAATTCAAAATCAAACTCAAAACCCATCCTCAGCTTCAAATTTTATTTCGGTTTCTGCTTTTACTCCTTCAAATTCAGTTTTAAATTCTACTAATTTTTCAAACTCTATTAACTCTAGCTCAAACTCTAATAATGATGATGATTCTAATTCAAGCTCTATTTTAAATCAAAATTCCTCAACTATCCTTGGTTCATCTTCAGAGAAAAATAAAAATAATGAGAATGTAGAAAAAGAGAAGGATTCTTTATTAAGTTCTTTTTTAACTAGTGATCTTTTGGTCAAAGTAAAAGGAAATAAAAATAAAATAATTTTAGCAATCATGGGAGTAGTTTTGTGCTCTGGATTTCTTGCCATTTATTTGGTAAGATTAAGAAGAAAAATAAAAGAAAAAAGCGATAATAGTATTAATAATACAAATTTAGAAAAAATCGAAGTCGAGATAGAAAAATAAATTTTTAAATCTCTATTTTTAAGGGATATTTCAAAAGGGGATATTTCAAAA
>DAOSAR010000005.1:19393-38019 GCA_035360455.1 Candidatus Pacearchaeota archaeon
GGGATATTTCAAAAGGGGATATTTCAAAATAACATCTATTATTCGTCGAATTTATTTTATAAAGTAAATTCGAGCGGGAAACAAAAAATATGTCAGGTCATTCACACTGGGCAGGAATTAAATATAAAAAAGGACTTGAAGACGCAAAACGCGCCCAAATTTTTTCAAAATTTTCACGGTTGATTTCTATTAAAGCGCGAGAGAAAGGGGGAGATCCAGAAACAAATTCAGAATTGAAAATGGCTATTGAAAAAGCCCGGCGTTTTAATATGCCTCAAGAAAATATCGAGCGAGCGATAAAAAAAGGAACTGGTGAAATTGAAGGAGGGCAATTAGAAAGCCTTTTAATTGAGGCCTTTGGTCCTGGTAAAATAGCTATTTTAATTGAAGCGATTACTGATAATAAAAATAGAACAATAGCTGAAATAAGACATATTTTAGAAATATATGATGGGAAAATAGCTAGCGGAGGAGTGCTTTGGATGTTTGAAAGGAAAGGCGTAATAGAAATTAATCAGCAAGAGGTAGAAAAAAACAAAGAGGAATTAGAGATGTTAGCAATTGAAGCAGGAGCTGATGATATAAAATGGCAAGATAGTACTTTAGAAATTTATACAAAATTAGAAGATTTAAATAATGTTAAAAATTTTTTAGAAGAAAAAGGAATAAAAATTGAAAATGCTAATTTAGAATTTGTACCAAAAGAAGAAATTAAAATCGAAGACAAATCAATAAAGGAAAAAATCGAAAAATTGTTTGAAGCTCTTGATGAACATGATGATGTTCAGAATATTTATTCTAACATGCAAACGTAGTGTAAATTTTGCATTTAGTGTTCTAAATTCTACATTCTACGTTCTACATTCTCAAAATGCCAAAAGAAGCAGAAATTAGAAAAAAAGCAGTTGAAGTTTTAAAAGAAGATGGCTGGATAGTTTGGTATCCTCCAAAAATCCGTTTTAAACAAACGGATATTTTTGGTGTTATAGACTTGCTTGCTTTAAAGGGGAGAAACCAAAAAAATATTCAGTTAACAACTACTTCAAATCTCGCTACTAGGAGAAAAAAAATTAATAAATTTTTAGAAGAATTTCAACTAGGAATAACGGTGGAAATCTGGGCATGGAGTGCCAAAAACAAAGATTTTAAAAAAGAAAAAATTCAAATAAAGAATCAGCATCAGTCTAAAAAAATAAAAAGAAAAAAATAAATTATTAAAAATATATATGACTCTTATTGTTGCTAATTGGAAAATGAATCCCATAAATACCCTACAGGCCGAAAATCTTTTTCAAGAAATAGTAAATGAGACTAAATCAGAAAAAAATACAGAAATAGTGGTTTGTCCTCCTTTTATTTATTTACCCGTTATTAAAAATTTATTATCAAGTAATAATATAAAACTTGGTTCTCAAAATTGTTTCTGGGAAGAAAAAGGTGCTTTTACTGGCGAGGTTTCACCTCTGCAATTAAAAAATTTAGAAGTAAAATATATTATTTTAGGGCATTCGGAAAGGAGAAATTATCTTAAGGAAGATGATGAGATGATCGCAAAAAAAATAAAAGCGGTATTAGAAACACATCTCTCGCCAATTTTATGCATTGGAGAAACAAAAGAAGAAAAAATTGCTGATAAAACTCCTGAAACTTTAAAATCTCAATTAGAAAATGATCTTCAATATATATCATCTAATATTTATAACTTAGGTTCTTTTGTTATTGCTTATGAACCAATCTGGGCAATTGGAACTGGTGATTTTTGTCAACCAGACGAAGCACTAAGTAATCTTTTATTTATTAAAAAGCAACTTCTAAGGTTTTTTCCCAAAAAAATAGCTGAAAAGATAAGAATTCTATATGGTGGAAGCGTTGATTCTAAAAATGCAAAGGATTATATTGAGATTGGGTTTGATGGTCTTTTAGTTGGTGGTGCATCTTTAAGAACAGGGGAATTTATAAAAATAGTAAAAAATATAGAAACAAATACTGCAAATAAAAATTCGTAAGCTCTTAATAAATTCGTAATTCGTTGATATTATGCAAAATGTAATTCTTATTATTTTAGATGGCTGGGGTATGATAAATGAAAAAAGAGGGAATGCTATTTTAAATGCTAAAACACCTAATTTTAATTATTATTGGAATCATTTCCCCAAAACTCAACTTTATGCTCATGGAAGATATGTTGGTCTTCCTGACAACCAAGATGGAAATTCAGAAGCAGGACATCTAAACTTAGGCGCAGGAAGAGTAGTTGTTCAAGACTCAGTTTATATTTCTGAGAGCATAAAAGATGGAACATTTTTTAAAAATACTGCTTTTTTGGAAGCAATAAAACATTTAAAAAAGTATAATACAAAACTTCATTTAATTGGCCTTTTATCAGGCGATGAAAGCCCCCATATGTCACCAGAACATTTATACGCGCTTTTAGATTTAGCAAGAAGAGAAGGTATTCAAAAAATTATTCTTCATTTATTTACAGATGGCAGAGATTCCTCTCAACATGGGGCGCCAAAGTTTTTAAAAACCTTGCGAGAACATTTTAAAGATCATCAAACTTTTTTTGAAATAGGCAGTGTTATTGGAAGAGCTTTTGCTATGGATAGAAAAAAAATTGGCAAAATATTGAAAAAACTTACAACCTTTTAACATTAGGAGAGGGCGAGAAAGTAGAATCAGCTGAAGAGGCAATTTCAAGAGCATATAATAAAGGTTTAACTGATGAGTTTATTCCTCCTTCAGTTGTAATAAACAATAGAAAGCTAGTAGGCACAATAGACGATAATGATGTTATAATCTTTTTTAATTTAAGATCAGACAGAGCAAGGGAATTAACTAAAGCTTTCGTTCAACCTGACTTTGAAGAAAAAAATCCTGGAGCTTTTAAAAGAAAAAAAATTCCTCAGAATATCAGATTTGTCGCAATGACAGATTTTGGTCCTGATTTGCCTAATATTTTAACTGCTTTTCCTTCAAGAGATATTAAAAATTCACTACCTTTTGTCTTGGGAAATTTTTCTCAATTATATATTGCTGAATCAGAAAAATACGCTCATGTCACTTTCTTTTTTAATGGTGGCTATGCCGATCCAGTTGTTGGAGAAGAAAGAATAAGAATTCCTTCGCCACCTATTTTACACTATAATGAAAAGCCAGAAATGTCGGCACCAAAACTAACAAAAGTAGTTATCGAAAAATTAAATTCAAGAAAATATAACTTTATCTGCATGAATTTTGCAAATCCTGATATGATTGGCCATACGGGCGATTTTAAAGCAGGAATCAAGGCTTGTGAGGCAGTAGATAGGTGTTTAGGAGAAATAGTCGAAAACGCTTTTAAAAATGACTTTGTTTCAATTATTACTGCTGATCATGGAAATATTGAAGAAATGATTAATTTAGAGACCGGAGAGGTAGACACAAATCATTCAAAAAATCCCGTACCTTTTATTTTAGTTAATCCAGCCCTTGAAAATAAGAACACTAAACTTCAATCAGGAGGCAGGCTTGCAAATGTAGCTCCAACTGTGCTAAAATTAATGAATATTCAAAAACCAAAAGAGATGGATAAAAAAAGTTTAATTTAATACATCCCTAAAGCGCACACACATCCGAATTATTGGATTGGATACTATTCTATATTTTTATGGCAAGAAAAAAACAATTTCAAGCAATTACTGGAATGGCTGATATATTACCAAATGATCAACCATTATGGAAAAGGATTGAAGAAACCATTACCGCAATGGCAAACTTTTATGATTTTTCGAAAATTTCTACTCCTATTTTAGAAGAAGAAGAGTTATTTATAAAAGGAACAGGCGAGGA
The DNA here is from genome assembly GCA_035360455.1 of Candidatus Pacearchaeota archaeon. GTDB lineage: Bacteria > Patescibacteriota > Minisyncoccia > Minisyncoccales > DAOPTN01. Next base: position 23,225 of record DAOSAR010000005.1, read on the forward strand.
TACTGAAGTAGTTGAAAAACAAATGTATAGCTTTCGAACAAAAGGAGGGGAAAAAGTGGTTCTACGTCCTGAGTTTACTCCTCCTATTATTCGTGCTTATATTGAAAATGGAATGCAAGAATGGCAAAAGCCAGTAAAGCTTTGGACTATTGGACCTTTGTTTCGTTATGAAAAACCTCAAAAAGGAAGATATCGCCAATTTCACCAATTTGATTTTGAAGTAATTGGCGATGAGACACCAATTACTGACGCTCTCTTAATTCAGCTTTCATTAAATATCTTAGAAAAAGTAGGAATAAAAAATTGGAGATTAGAAATTAATTCTATTGGGTGCCAAGAGTGTCGTCCTGCTTTTATAAGACAATTAAAAAAATATTACAAAGAAAAAGAGAAACAAATTTGTCCTAACTGTAAAAAGAGATTAGCAAAAAATCCATTAAGAGTTCTTGATTGTAAAGAAGAAAAGTGTCAGCGAGTTAAAAAATTCGCTCCTCAAATTGTAAACTATCTTTGCGAAAATTGTCACAAACATTTTCATTCATTGCTTGAATATTTAGATGCAGCGAAAATTTCTTATGTTTTAAATCCATATTTAGTAAGAGGTTTAGATTATTATGAAAAAACAGTATTTGAAGTCTTTCCCGTAGAAGGAGAAAGTCGTCAAAGCGCTTTAATAGGTGGTGGGAGGTATGATAAGTTAATAGAGGAATTAGGAGGAAAACCAACAGCTGCTATTGGTTTTGCTGGAGGGGTTGAAAGGCTTATTAATGAAATTAAAGAAGAAAAAATAAATGTTTTAAATCAAAAAACAATAGAAATGTTTGAAGGGCGACCACAAGTATTTTTAATTCAGTTAGGAGAAGAAGCTAAAAAGAAAGCACTAACTCTTGTCGAAGAATTTAAAAATGCAGGTATAAAAATTGGTCAAAACCTTGGAAAAAATAATATAAAATCTCAACTTCGTTTAGCGGCAAAGGCGAATGTTAAATATTCCTTAATTTTAGGACAAAAAGAAGCACTTGAGGGAACTATTATCATAAGAAATATGGAAACAGGAATTCAAGAAATAGTTCCTCTAAAGGGAATAGCAAAAGAAATTAAAAAAAAATTAAGAGCTTAATTTAAGTTTTTAATTATTAAATTTTTAAACCTTTGTTTTTTAAAAAAACAAGACGCTGAAATTCCGTTATTGCGGAATAAAGCAAAAAGAGATGATAAAAAAACATCTCTTAATGTTTTAAAAAATAAAATAAATTTATGGAAACAATTAAAAATATTAAAGCTATAGAAATCTTAAATTCAAGGAGCAATAGCACTTTGGAGGTTGAGATTTCAACAGAAAATTTTAAAGCTACAGCTGCAGTTCCAGAAGGGAAAAGCGTTGGAAGGTTTGAAGCGCTTTCTTTGCCAACCTGGCAAGCAATAAAAAATGTTGAAGAAAAAATTGCCCCACTTTTTATTGGAAAAGAAGTAGATTTTCAAAAAACTGATGAGGAAATGATTAGGTTTGATGGCACTAAAGATAAATCAAACCTTGGCGCTAATGCTATTCTAGGGGTTTCCCTTGCAATGGCTCGACTTCAAGCGCAAATCGAGGGTAGACCTCTTTTTGAATTTCTTTCGCAGTTTTTTCCTCAAGAAAATAATCAAGATTTTCCATTTCTTTTAATGAATATTGTTAATGGGGGAATACATGCTTTTGGTGGCCCAGATATTCAAGAATATTTAATTTTAGTAAAAGGAGATAGCATAAAAGAAAGTGTTCTTCTTGGAGCAAGAATTTATCAAGAGATGGGAAAATTTTTTAAAGGCAATATTGGAGATGAGGGTGGTTTTGTACCTCAAACTCCCAATTTTCGACTGCCAATAGATGCGATTTCTCAAACTGTTAGTGAAAAATTAGTAAGAAATAAAGTAAAGTTGGGATTAGATGTAGCTGCTTCTCAACTTTTCGACGGTAAAAATTATAATATTGGTGATGAACATTTTTCATCAGAACAGTTAATAGATTTATATTTAAGTTTTATTAATAAATTTGAAATGATTTATCTTGAAGATCCTTTTTCTGAAGATGATCCTGATAGTTTTGCTAAATTTAAAAAGAATATTAGTGAGAATATTATTTTAACAGGAGATGATTTAACAGTAACTAATCTTGAAAGATTAAAAGCAGCGAAAGAAAAAGATTTAATTTCCGGAATCATTGTTAAACTTAATCAGGTAGGAACTCTTTCAGAAACTATAAAAGTAATAAATTTTGCTAAAGAAAATGGAATAAAAGTAATTATTTCTCATCGCAGCGGAGAAACAGATGATAGTTTTATTTCTGATCTTGCAATAGCTTCTCATGCGTGGGGATTTAAAGCTGGTGCTCCAGCAAGAGAGAGGATATCAAAATATAATCGGTTGCTTGAAATTGAAAATTACAAAAGATAAATAATTAATTTCTACTTTTAAGTTTTTAAACTTTTATCTATAGAGATTTGAAAATTGAAATGTGAATTTTTATGGTAGAGTATCTTTGGCTTTTATTTTCCTATCTTTTTGCTTCAATTCCTAATGGCTATTTAATTACAAAATGGATTGCAAAAAAAGATATTCGAGAAGTGGGACAGGAAAAATTGAGCGGATCGAATATTATTCAAAATATCGGTTTTTTACCAGGAGCACTTTCAGGTGCTTTTGATCTTTTTAAGGGAGTAGTTGCTATCTTTGGGGCTCAAATGTTATGTTTGCCTGGTCTTTTTCAAGCGTTAGCAGGAATACTTGCGGTTTGTGGTCAAATGTGGCCTGTTTTTTTTCATTTTTGGGGAGGACGAGGAGGATCGGTTTGTATTGGAGTTTTACTTATGTTTTCTCCGCTTATTGCCGGAGTTTTTATAGTAATTTGGATTGGTGGAAGGTTAATCTCAAAAGATTACGGTGCGCCAATTGGGTTAGTTCTTGGCCTTGTAGCAGCGATTATTTTAAGTTTTTATTTTGAAAAAAAAGAAATAATTATTTTCTCCTCGGTTTCACTTTTTTTAATTTTAATTCAAAGGGTACTTGGAAAACCTGGAAGTTTAAAAGAGATTCAAGATAAAAAGGTAATTTTATGGAGATTGCTTTTAGATAGAGATACAAAAAAGAAAGTTTAATATTTATTTATGTTATTTTTAACTATTATTGTTTTTATTTTAATTTTAGGGCTATTAATTTTTGCTCATGAGTTTTGTCATTTTATTTCTGCAAAAAGAAACGGTATTCGAGTAGAAGAATTTGGAATTGGTATCCCTCCACGTATTTTTGGAATTTACAAGGAAAATGGAAAATTGCATTTTTTTTGGGGGAATAAAAAGGTAAAAACCGAATCAACAATTTATTCTTTGAACTGGATTCCTTTTGGTGGTTTCAATAACATTTATGGGATGGACTCAAGAATTAAAGAAGCTGGCTCTTTTTGGACTAAAAGCATTGGCACAAGAGCGAAAGTAATTTTTGCAGGAGTTTTTGGGAATTTTATTTTAGCCTCTCTTTTATTCTCAATTGTTTTTGCTTCTGGAGCGCCTCAAGCGATAGAAGGAGAACCACCGGTAGGCGCATTTGATATAGGAGTTCAAATTGTTCAAATTGCTCAAAATTCTCCTGCTGAAAAAAGTGGTTTAAAAATAGGCGATAAAATTGTCCAAATTACTACAAAAAATTCTCAGAATCAGGATATTATTCAAGTAGAAAACCCTGAAGATATTCAAAATTTTACAAGCAAACACTTAGGAGAAGATCTTATTTTAACAATAAAAAGAGGTAATCAAGTTTTTGATGTAGAAGTTGCTACACGAATAAACCCTCCAAAAGGCGAAGGAGCAATGGGAATTGCCTTAACTAAAATAGGAAGAATTGCTTATCCGTGGTATGAAGCAATTTTGAAAAGTTTTGAATATTCTTTTTGGCTAATTGGAGCAACTATAACTGCTTTTTTCCAGGCAATTCAAGGAGTAATTGTTGGTCAAACAGTTCCAGGAATTGAAATTGCAGGACCTATTGGTGTTGGAGGTCTTGTTTCTCAAATGATTGACTTAGGTCCAATTTATGTCGTTCAATTTACGGCAATATTATCTATTAATTTATTTATTTTAAACCTTATCCCATTTCCAGCTCTTGACGGTGGTTGGCTTTTATTTTTACTACTTGAGAAAATAAGAAAAAAACCAGTAAAATTAGAAACTGAAGCATTAATAAATCAAATTGGATTTACCCTTTTAATTCTATTAATGATTATAGTAACATTTCAAGACCTTCAAAAATTATTTTTAAAATAAATAAATTTTTATACATAGATCTTGTTTTTTAAAAATAAATTTGTTATATTTATTTATTAATCAAATGGATAAAAAAAATAGATTAGAAGGTAAAGTAATTGAAGCTTTACCAAATACTACTTTTAAAGTAAAACTTGAAAATAACCAAGAAATTTTAGCCCATCTTTCTGGTAAGATGAGGCTAAATTTTATTAGAATTTTACCAGGTGATAAAGTGACTGTTGAAGTTTCAGAAGATGGAAGAAGAGGAAGAATAGTTTATAGACAAAAATAAAAATATATTTCTCAAATAATTAACAAATCAAAAACAAATTTAAACTAATATTCATTTCGTTATTATTTGTTTTATAATTCGCTTATAATTTGTGAACTAATCGGTATGAAAGTAAGATCCTCAGTTAAAAAAATTTGTAAAGATTGTAAAGTAGTGAGAAGAAAAGGTAGGGTGTATATTGTGTGCAAGAAAAACCCAAAGCATAAACAAAGGCAAGGGTAAGTTTTTTACTTTCATAAAAGAATTTTAAATTATTTAATTTTCAAACAGTAAAGTTTAAAAATTTAAAATTAGAAATTAAAAATTTTTTAAATAAAAGTATGCCTCGTATAGCTGGAGTAAATATTCCTGAAAATAAAAAAATTCTTTATTCTCTTCCATATATTTATGGAATTGGTTTATCTTTGGCAAAAAAAATTTTAACAGAAGCTAATATTGATTTTGAAAAAAGAGCAAAAGATTTAACAGCTGAAGAAGTAGACAGATTAAAAAACATTGTTGAAAAAAAATATAAAGTTGAAGGCGAATTAAGAAGAGAAGAGATGATGAATATTAAAAGATTGAAAGAGATTGGTAGCTGGCGAGGGCAAAGGCATGCAAGAAAATTGCCAGTAAGGGGACAGCGGACGAGATGTAATTCAAGAACTGTCCGTGGAAATGTTAGAAGAACAGTTGGCAGTGGCCATAAACCACCTCCAGCGCCAAAGTAATAAAAATTCTAAGCACGAAATTCTAGATTTAAAACAAGTTTAGAATTTAGAATTATAGCCTCTTAGAGGCGACTATTATGGGCAAAAAACGTGTCATAAAACCAAAAGAAGAAACCCTTTTAAAAGAAAGAGAGAAAGTAGAAGAAAAAATAACAAAAGGAGAAACAGTAAAGTTAAAAAAGAAACTTGAGAAGGGGCGTATTTATATTAAATCTAGTTATAATAATACAATGATTACTCTTGCTGATCAAAAAGGAAATGTTTTATTTTGGACAAGCGCAGGTAGAGTAGGCTTTAAAGGGACAAAAAAAGGAACACCATTTGCTGCTACTAAGGTAGCAGAAGCAATTAGTCAAGTTATTAATAAATTAGGAATACAAGAATTAGAAGTTTTTGTAAAAGGAATAGGAGAAGGAAGAAATGCAGCGTTAAGAAGTTTAGCTCAAAGGGGAATTAATATTGTAAGAATAAAGGATGTAACTCCCATTCCTCATAATGGTCCAAAACCTCCAAATCCAAGAAGAATATAATTATGGCTAAAAATCAATGTAAAATTTGTCGACGAGCTGGTGAAAAATTATTTTTAAAAGGAGATAAGTGTTATTCTCCAAAATGTCCATTACTGCGAAAACCAGCTCCTCCCGGAATGACTCCTAAAAAAAGAAAAGGAGGGCTTTCTGAATATGGCAAAGAATTAAAAGAGGCTCAGAAATTGAAAAAAATGTATGCTATTTCAGATCGACAATTTAAAAAGATAATAAAGGAAGTTTTAGCAAAAAAAGGCAAGGAAGATGTTTCAATGGTCTTAATGAAAAAAATAGAAAAGATGCTTTCTAATGTTGTTTTTAAAGCTCAACTAGCAAAATCAAGAGCTTCAGCTAAACAGTTAATTTCTCATGGACATTTTTTATTGAACGGAAGAAAAGTAACTGTTCCTTCTATAGAAGTAAAAGTAGGAGATGAAATACGGTTAAAAGATAGATCAAAAAAAAATTCCTATTTTCAAACGGTTATTCCTTTAATAAAAAAAGAAAATATTCCTTCATGGCTTTCTTTTGATAAAGAAAAAATTGTGATAAAGGTCGTTCAAGAACCTAATATTGATGAAATAGGGATTAAAATAAACGTTCCCTTAATTTTATCATTTTATTCAAGATAATAAAACGCGGATATAATACACAAATAGTTGCGGATTAAATGCAAAATAAATGCGGATATCCGCTTCATTTCTAAGTTTATGTAGATAAATCCAGCCGCGCGTCTATCATCTGTGTAGAGCCGCGTATTATTGGTGCAAATCTGCACTTAAAAGTATGGTTATTTTACCAAAATCATTAAAAGTTTTAGAAAAAAATAATAATCGAATGCTTTTTGAAATTGAACCACTTTTTCCTGGCTACGGTATTACTATTGGTAATGCTCTTCGTCGAGTTTTACTTTCTTCAATTGAAGGTTCAGCTATTACAAAAATTAAAATAAAAGGTGTGTCTCATGAGTTTAGTGTTATTTCAGGAGTTAAAGAAGATGTACTTGAAATTATTCTTAATTTAAAGCAAGTGAGATTAAAAGTTTTTGGAGATGAGCCTCAAAAACTTGAATTAAAAGTGAATGGTGAAAAAGAAGTTAAAGCGGGCGATATCAAAACTCCTTCCCAAGTTGAAATTGTTAATAAAGATCTTCATATCGCTACTCTAACTTCTCCAAAAGCAGCTCTTGAAATAGAAATGGAAGTTCAAAAGGGTTTTGGTTTTGAATTAGCCGAAAAGCTCCAAGAAGAAGAATCTAAGGTTGGAGCAATATATCTAGATGCAATTTTTACCCCTATAAAAAATGTTGCTTTTTCTGTTGAAAATATTAGATTTGAGCAAAGAACAGATTTTAATAAACTAAAAATGGAAATTGAAACAGATGGTACAATTTTGCCAGAAGAAGCTTTAAAAATAGCACTTGATATTTTAATTCAACATTTCGAAAGTATTAAAAATCTTTTACCAGAAGAAAAAATAAAAAAAGTAAAGAAAATACCAGAAAAATCATCGGCTCCGGTTGCGTTAGAAGAGTTAGGGCTTTCTACAAGAATTATAAATATTCTTAAAGAAAATGGGATTAAAAGCGTAGCCGGTCTTTTACGGAAAAAAGAAGAATCATTAAAAAAGATTGAAGGATTAGGTTCAAAAGGAATAGAAGAGATTGAAAAAGAGTTAAAGAAAAAAGGACTGAGATTAAATTAACCAATGAATTTAAGGATTAATACGAATGTACAAATCCAATAACGTACTTTTGACTTACATAAAAATCCCTTAGCTCATCTTTAAATTCACATTCGTAATTCATTGATTTTCCTAAGAAGCTAAAAATATGAAACATCAAAAAAAGGGTCGAAAATTACATCGAAAGAAAGATCAACGCAATGCCCTCCTTAAAAGTATGGGAGAAAGTTTGATTTTAGAAGGAGAAATTATTACCACTGAAGCACGAGCAAAAGAATTGAAAAGATTTATTGAGAAAAAAATTTCTGTTGCAAAAAAGGGAGGGGTTCAAAATATAAGAAATTTAAGAAAATATTTTTCTGAGAATGCTTCTCAAAAACTAGTAAAAGAAATTGTTCCGGCATTAAAAGAAAAAAATGGAGGATACACAAGAATTACAAAAATTGGTTCAAGAAAAAATGATAACGCTCCAATGGTAAAAATAGAGATCTTGAAAAATCACTAATTTTCACTAATAATTCGTAATCATGAAAATTGATGCTACAAATCAATCTTTAGGTAGATTAGCAAGTGAAATTGCTAAGGTTTTGCAAGGGAAAAATAAGCCAACTTTTGAAGGATATAAAGCTGGTGATGAAGTAGTGGAAGTAGAAAATGTAGATAAAATGAAAATTACAGGAAAAAAAATGAAACAAAAAATTTATTACCATTATTCTGGCTATCCAGGCGGTTTAAAAAAAATCACCCTTGAAGAGTTATTTAAAGAAGATCCAAGCCTTGCTCTCAAAAAAGCAGTTTGGGGAATGCTTCCAAAAAATAAATTAAGAAAAGAAAGAATAAAAAGATTAAAATTTATATAAAAAACTTTTTATGGCAAAAACTACTAATAAAAAAACAGAAGTTAAAAAAGAAACGGTTAAACCTAAAAAGGCTCTACAAAAGGAAATGCCCACTAAAAATGCAGCTGAAAAAAATTCAGAAAATAATTATATTGAAGCAATAGGACGTCGAAAAAGCGCTACTTCTCGAGTAAGAATTTTTCCTCAAAATAAAGAGAAAATTTTTTTGATAAATGGAATGAAAATGCAAGATTATTTTCCTGAATTTGATCGTCAAAAAATAGTTTTAGCACCATTAAAAAAAACAAATATTGTTGATAAATTTAAAATTGAAGTGAAAGTGGAGGGAGGAGGAAAAAAAGCTCAAAGCGAAGCAATAAGGTTAGGCATTGCAAGGTCTTTAGTAAAAATGGATAATAATTTAAGCGAGATTTTAAAAAGTCAAGGATATCTTACACGTGATCCTCGAATGAAAGAGAGAAAAAAATTTGGATTAAAGAAAGCAAGAAAAGCCCCTCAATGGAGCAAGAGGTAAAAAAACCGATCCGAAAGATCATCATCAAAATAAGATTTAGGTTTTAATTCAAATGTACCTATTCATTTAAAACTATTTGGATTTATTATTCGGATAATTCAGATGTATTCGTAAATTAAGATCGCGTTTACGTTTATTTTTATGAATAAGTTTTTAAAAACATTTCTTGAAGCACTTCAAATATTTCTTTTTGCATTAGCGATTGTTATCCCTATTCGCTATTTTTTATTTCAACCATTTTTTGTTAGTGGAGCTTCAATGGAACCAAACTTTGAATCCGGAGAATACCTTTTAATTGACGAAATTTCCTATAGGTTTCGAGAACCTCAAAGAGGAGAAGTTATAGTTTTTAAATATCCAAAAGACCCCTCAACGTTATTTATAAAAAGAATTATTGGTTTGCCGGGGGAAACAATAGAGATTAATGATGGAAAAGTTATAATTTATAATTTAGAATTTCCCGAAGGTAAGGTCTTAGAAGAACCTTATCTTAAAGATACAACAACAGAAGGGAGTGTTAAAGTTTCACTAGCAAAAAATGAATATTTTGTTCTTGGTGATAATCGAAATCATTCATCGGATTCTAGAAGTTGGGGACCTGTTCCTCGAGAAAATATTATTGGCAGAGCCTGGATTTCAGTCTTTCCTTTAAAAGGAATAGAAGTTTTAACTACTCCAAGCTACTCTTTTTAAAAAAAATGCAAAAGCGCAATCAAATATTAAGTGTTTTTAAAAAAGCGAAAAAAGCACATTATCCTATCTTTCAGTTTAATTTTTCTACCATTGAACAGTTTCAAGGAATTATAAAAGGAGCAAAATGTTTTACCTTACCAATTATTTTAGGAACTTCTGAAGGAGAGAGTAAATTTTTAGGATTAGATCTAGCAGTAAAAATGAAAGAAGTCGCTGAAAAAGAATTAGGCAAAGGGAAAGTTTTTTTAAACTTAGATCATGGAAAATCCTTTGAGATAGTTAAGAAAGCGATAAAGGAAGGCTATGATATGGTTCATTTTGATGGTGGATCAATTCCTTTTGAAAAAAATATTGAAATTACGAAAAACATTGTTAATTTAGCAAGAAAAAATGATGTAATCGTAGAAGGAGAGGTAGGTTTTATAGAACAATCTTCGGAAATTCATAAAGGAGAACCTCAGCTAAAATTAGAAAGCTTAACTAATCCAGATGAAGCAAAAGAATTTGTTCAAAAAACTGGCATTGACAATCTTGCTATTGCAATTGGCAATGTCCATGGAATTTATCAAGGAATAAAGGTTCCAAAACTTGACGTTGAGCGTCTCTCTATGATACAAAATAAGGTGGGTGAAAAAGCATTTTTAGTGCTTCATGGAGGTTCAGGAATTCCTATAGGGGAATTAAAAAAAGCAATTAAAGAAGGTGTTGTTAAAATTAATATTAATACCGAAACAAGAATAGTATGGCGAAAAACACTGGAAAAAAGCTTGAAAGAAAATCCTAATGAAATAACTCCTTATAAATTAATGAATGAAGTAGTAGAAGCAATACAAAAAACAGTAGAAAAAAAACTAAAGCCATTCTACAAATAAAATTTATAATTTTTAATTTTAAAACTTTATTTTTTAGAAATTAGAAATTTATAATTAGAAATTTTTATTATGCTATCTTTAACCGTTGAACCTCGCTTAAAATCAGAAAAAGTTAGAAAAGAAAATTTCTTACCAGGGATAGTTTATGGAAAAGATGTGGGAAACATGCTTATAAAGTTGCCTTATGTTGACTTTGAAAAAATTTATAAAAAAGCAGGGGAGAGTACAGTTATTAATCTAAGGTGTGAAATTGAAAATGGAAAAATACAAGAATTTCCTGTTTTAATTAGAGAAATTCAGAAAGATCCGCTTTCTGATAAATTTATCCATGTAGATTTTTATCAACTGCCAATGGATGAAGAAGTAGAGGTAACTATTCCATTAGAATTTATAGGCGAAGCTCCTGCCGAATCTCAACTTGGAGGAGTTTTGATAAAAAATATTCATGAAGTCGATATTAAAGCATTGCCTAAAAATCTTATTTCTTCAATAAAAGTTGATGTTTCATCTCTTAAGACATTCGAAGACGCGATTAAAATAAAAGATCTTATAGTTCCTGCAGGCGTTAAAATTTTAGCAAATCCAGAGGAAATAGTAGCTTTAATTGGAAAAGTTGAAGAAGAGAAAATAGAAACAGTGCCAACGGAGACAGAGGAAAAACCTGAAGAACCAGAAGTAATTAAGAAAGAAAAGAAGACAGAAGAAGAAGAAGAATAGGAAAATAAGAGAGAAGTAAGAAATCGAGGGTTTCTTAAGAGCGAGCCCGAAGCGAGGTAAAGCCGAGCGCCAGAACAAAGTTCTGGAAGAGGGTGAGCGACTAACTTTTTATTACCACTATGCCCAAAGGTAATTATATATTTGGTTTAGATGTTGGTTCTTCTACTATTAAATGTGCAGTAGGAGAAGTATTGCCTAATTTACCTCTTCAAATAATTGGTGCTAATATTACTGAATCTCACGGAATTAGAAAAGGTCAGGTTTTTGATATTGAAGATGCCGCTGAATCTATTGAAAAAAATTTTGAAGAAATAGAACAAAAAATTGAAGGAAGAATTGAAAGTGTTACTGTTAGTATTGGTGGTCCTCATATTCAATCTATAAGTTCGCGGGGCGTAGTAGCTGTTTCTCGAGCTGATGGTGAAGTTTCTGAAGAAGATGTTTCAAGAGTTTTAAAAGCAGCAGAAGCAATTTCTCTCCCAAAGAATAAGGAAATTCTTCATGTCTTACCTCGAGAATTTATTGTAGATAAAGAAGGTGAAATAAAAGATCCGATAGGAATGCATGGAGTAAGGTTAGAAGTTGAAGCAGAAGTAATTTTCGGTTCCTCGCCTTATATTAATAATTTAATAAAAGCAGTTGAAAACACTGGAAAGTCTGTTGATAATTTAGTTTTTTCAACTCTTGCTGCTTCAGAAGCAGTCCTTTCCAAGCGCCAAAAAGAATTAGGAGTGGCAGTTTTAGATATTGGTGCTGGTTCAACCGGTCTTTGCGTTTTTGAAGAAGAAAATCTTCTTTCAGCCTCAGTTTTACCAGTTGGCGCTTCGCATATTACCAACGATATAGCTATTGCTTTTCAACTTCCTATTGATATTGCTGAAAAGTTGAAATTAAAATATGGTGTGGCCCAAAGCGAAGAAGTTTCAAAAAAAGAAGAAATAAATTTAGAAGAATTAGGCGGAGAAAAAGGGAAAATTATTTCTCGAAAAGAATTAGCTGAAGTAATTGAAGCACGAAATCTTGAAATTTTAGAGTTAGTGGTAAAAGAGTTAAAGAAAATTCAAAGGGAAAGACTTTTGCCAGCAGGAGTAATATTAGTGGGTGGTGGTGCAAAAATGCCAGGGATGGAAGAATTAGTTAAAAAAGAACTTCATTTACCTTGTCAGATTGGTTTCCCAAAAGATGTGGAGGGTATCGTAGACAAAATCGATGATCCATCTTTTGCTACAGCAGTTGGTCTTTTGTTTTTTGAATTAAAAGAAGGAAAAGAAAGAAGATCGCAGAATAAATTTCAAGTTGGAAAAAGTTTGTCGAAGGTAAAAAAATGGCTCGAGGAATTACTACCGTAATTTCTCTCGCCCGCAAAACGGAGCTCGAAGAATTACTACCATAATTCTTTTCGCCCCTGAGGGAGCTCGAGGAGCTATTACCATAGCTTCTCTCGCCCGCAAAGCGGAGCTCGAGGAGCTAATATTATAATTCTTTATATCTTGTATTTAAAATTATAATTTGATAAAATATTTTTTTAAAAATTCTAGTTTTTAATTCTAATAAATTTTTTTAAAATTAAAGGTCGAAGAGAAAATTATTCTCTTCTTCCGTCTTGCTCTTCTCAGAAGTTCAGCAATTAAAAATTAGAATTTTGTAATTTATATGCCTCAAATTAAACCGGAAATTGAATCTTTTGCTAGAATTAAAGTTGTTGGTGTTGGGGGAAGCGGCTGTAACGCTGTTTCTCGAATGGTTTCTTCAAAAATTAAAGGAGTTGATTTTATTGGAGTAAATACTGACGCTCAAGCTCTTCATTATTGCAAAGCTTCAGAAAAAATTTTAATTGGTAAGAATGTTACTCATGGTCTTGGAGCAGGAATGAATGTAGAATTAGGTAGAAAAGCAATTGAAGAAAGCAGAGGAGAAATAGAAGAAGCTTTAAAAGGAGCCGATATGGTTTTTGTGACATGTGGTTTGGGAGGCGGCACTGGAACCTCAGGAATACCGGTTGTAGCAGAAATTGCTAGAAATTTAGGTGCTCTTACAATAGGGGTAGTAACAAAACCTTTTTCTTTTGAGGGAGAAAAAAGAAAAGTTTTAGCAGAAGAAGGTTTGGCAGAGTTAAAAGAAAAGGTAGACAGTCTAATTGTTATTCCAAATGATAGAGTAATTACTATTATAGATGATAAAACCACTTTACTTTCAACTTTTGCCATTGTTGATAAAGTTCTTTCAGATGCAGTTCAGGCCATTTCTGATTTAATTGTAAAACCAGGAATTATTAATCTTGACTTTGCTGATATTAGAACAATAATGCAAGACTCTGGTTTTGCTTTAATGGGAATCGGAGTAGCAAAAGGAGAAAATCGAGCAGTTGAAGCAGCGAAGAAAGCAGTTTCTTCCCCATTGCTTGATATTTCTATTGACGGAGCAAAAGGACTTTTATTTAATATTTCAGGAAGTGAAGATTTAACTATGAAAGAAGTAGAAGAAGCAGCTAAAATTATTACAAAATCAGTTGACCCTGAAGCTAAAATAATTTTTGGTACAGTTTTAGATGAAAGCTTAAGAAAAGATGAAGTTAAAGTTACTGTGATTGCTACTAATTTTAATCAAACTCCCCCTATAATAACTAATAATAAAAAAGAAGAAAAAGAAGAAATAAATTTTGACTTGCCTAAAATTGAAAATTTTAATGAAATAAAAGAAAATGATGAAGAAGAAGAAAATGACGAATGGGACATACCGGCTTTTTTAAGAAAAAAGCAAAAATAAAAATTAAATAATCTCACGAATTTTCGCTAATTATTCACGAATATTTTGCGAATTTATTCGTATAAATTTGCGATGAATAAAATAACTCAAGTTAAAAAAAGAGATGGTCGAATAGTTGCTTTCAATCCAAAAAAGATTGAAAAAGCTATTTCAAAAGCTCTTGTTGCTTCAAAAGAAGGTGATGGTAAAAAAGCCAAGGAATTAACAAAAGAAGTAGTTGACCTCCTCCAAGAGAGATTTAAGGATAAAATTCCTTCAGTGGAAAATATCCAAGATGTTGTGGAGGAGGTTTTAATTTTAAAAGATTACGCAAAAACTGCAAAAGCCTATATTTTATATCGAGACCAACATCGAAGAATCAGAGAAGCTAAAAAAGCAACCGAAGAAGCAGTAGGAATGGTCGATCAGTATCTTCAAGAATTAGATTGGGAAGTGCATGAAAACAGCAATATGGCTTATTCCTTGCAAGGCCTTAATAATTATGTAACATCTGCGGTTATTAAAAAATATTGGCTAAACAAAATTTATCCTCCAGAGATAAGAGAGGCAAATGAAAACGGAGATTTTCATCTTCATAATCTTCAAGTGTTAGGTCCCTACTGCATGGGATGGGATTTATATGATCTTTTATTGCAAGGATTTGGGGGAGTATTTGGCAAAATTGAATCAAAACCTGCAAAACATCTTTCAGCAGCTCTTGGCCAAATAGTAAATTTTTTCTATACCTTGCAAGGAGAAGCAGCTGGAGCTATTGCTTTTTCCTCATTTGACACTTTACTTTCTCCTTTTGTTTATTATGACCATTTATCATATCAGCAAGTAAAGCAAGAGATCCAAGAATTTTTATTTAATTGCAACGTTCCAACACGGGTGGGGTTTCA
>DAOSAR010000006.1:0-4818 GCA_035360455.1 Candidatus Pacearchaeota archaeon
CCCCCTCACCTTCAAAAAGGTGAGGGGGAATCTCCCCACACTTACGCATAAGTGTGGGGTCGCGAAAAATTTTCAAAAATGTTAGAAGATTTAATTATTTATCAAAAAGTGTATGATTTGGTATTGTGGATTTACCCTTTGATTAATAAATTTCCTAAAAACCAGAGATTTATTTTGGGTCAACAATTAGAAAATACCCTTCTTGAGATTTTAAAAAACATTATTCAAGCCAACCAAGAAAGAAATAAATTAGAAACTTTAAAACAGACAAGCATCGAACTTGATAAATTTAGGATACTTTATCGCTTAGCCAAGGATTTGAGGTTTATGAACATAAAACAATATGAATTCGGTGCTAAAAAGATTAATGAGGTTGGTAAATTATTAACTGGATGGATAAGGTCTTCAAGATAGGACGTAGAGTAGGTGACAAACTCTGCGTCTTATCGATGCAGAAGGGGTTAAATCAAAATTGCGGCGGCGGTGGGGTGGGGTGCGGGTGCGTTTGCGTTCATCCGCGGTGGCAATTGGAACAATGGGGCGAACGCTGGGGCGTTCACGTTGAACCTGAACAACGCTCCGTCGAATTCGAACAACAACATTGGGTTTCGCTGCGCCAGGTACTCTTTTAAATTATGGCCCGATAAGAATTCTTAAGGGAATTCTTCTGTGTCCAAAATGACTACGGATTTAATCCCTTCTTTCTTGCTTTTCAATAGTAAGGAAGAAAATATAAAGGCCTATGGATTTGGCTGTGTTAGTAATCTTTATTTTTGAAGATGAAAATTCAGATCTCCAAATTGCCAGGCCTTTTTTATTAAAATTAAAAAAATGCAAACTTATAAGAATCTTTTTGAAGAAATTTCTTCTTTCGAAAACCTGCATTTGGCATATTTAAAGGCCAGGTCCTGCAAAAGATATCGTGGTTATATTTTGGAATTTAGTTTCAACTTAGAAAGCGAGTTATTTAAATTGCAAGAAGAACTTTCAACGCAAATTTATAAACATGGCAAATATCGAGAATTTATTGTTAAGGATTCTAAAAAACGAAAAATTAAAGCCGCGCCGTTTAGGGACAGAATAGTCCACCATGCCCTATGCAACATTATTGAGTCGATTTTTGATCGCGGATTTATTTATGATAGTTATGCTTGTCGCAAAGGCAAAGGCACTCATCGGGCAATAAAACGGCTTCAAAAATTTTTGCGGAACAAAGATAATCTTTATTGTTTGCAATGCGATATTTCAAAATACTTTGATAATGTTAATCATCAAATTATCTTAGAGATTGTTCAAAAGAAGATTGCTGATCAGAAAACAATGTGGTTAATAAAAGAAATTTTAGAAAGTACTTTTGAAAAACAACCAGGGGTTGGCATTCCTATTGGTAATTTAACCTCGCAACTTTTTGCTAATATCTATTTAAATGAATTGGATCGATTTGTAAAACAGGAATTAAGAGAAAAATATTATCTTCGTTATATGGATGATTTTTTGATTTTAGGAAAAGAAAAGTTAGATTTATGGCAAGATTTAAAAGAAATCGGTGAATTTCTTAAAGACAATTTACATTTAGAATTACATCCAAAGAAAGTGAAAATTTTCCCAGTAAAAGGAGGAATTGATTTTTTAGGTTATCTTATTTTTAAAGATTACCGTTTTTTACGAAAGAGTACAGTAAAAAGATTCGTTAAAAGAGCAAAAGTTTATCAAAAGAAACTAAATGAAGGATCTATTACAGAAGAAAAATTTAAAAACTCTTTACAATCTTGGAAAGCTTATGCTAATTATGCCAATTCCTGGCGATTACAAAAAGATTTATTTTTGAAATTGGGGTTTTAGTCATTTACTATCGTGGCTTTCGTTGCGGGCTTCGTCCGAACTCAAAGAAGATGCGTCTTCTTTTCAACGAGCTCACCCTGTTCGCTCGAGATTGCTTCGCTTCGCTGCCGCTCGTGTCCTCCAAATAAAATAACGGAGAACTGTTCTCTGTTTTTCTTTTTTTTCTTAAATTTGGTATAATGACCAATAATCCAAGGGATTTTAAAGGGATTTTCAATTTTTTATGGTTTATGATCTTATTGTTGTTGGTGGGAGCGCGGTGGGACTGTATTTGGCAAGGGAGTTTTTAAAAAAAGGAAATTCTGTTTTGATTTTAGAAAGAAAAAAATCAGTTGGAGGAAAAGTTTGCTCTGGATTGCTTTCACAGCACATTTTTTCTTTACTTTTAAAATCGCCAGAAGAGATTTTAAAGGAAAATGACGATTTAATTGAAAATCAATTTGAAAAAGCCCGGCTGTGGGTGGGAGATAGATATTTTGATTTTCCGGGTAAGGCCTGGCTTTTTAACCGCCAAAAATTAGATGAATATCTTTTTCAAGAAGCCATAAGGGTAGGCGCTGAAATTAAATTAGAAAAAGAAGTAGTAAAAGTAAGAGAGGAAGAAAAGTTTGTTTTTGTAAAAACAAAGGATGGTGCGGAATTTCAAGGTAAAATTGTGGCTGGTTGTGATGGCGTTTTATCTACAGTCGCAAAAGAAGTTGGTTTGCCAAAACAAAAAAACTTGCTTTTGGGAGTAATAGTAAACTCTCAACCTTCAACCTTCAACCTTCAACCTCCAAAAATCGAGTTTTGCAACAGCAAAACGAGATGCTCAAAGAATTCTATTCTTTTTGCGTCTCAACTGAAGCCTCAACGGAAGAAGAGAACGAAGTTCTCTTCGCCCCTCCAAATTCCAAATGATGCTTTTCCTGAATTATTTTTCTTAAAGGATTTCCCTGGTTTTTTTGCCTGGAAAATCCCGCGAAAGGATTCTATTGAATACGGCACTGCCCTTGAGCCAGAGAAAAAACCAAAAGAGAGATTAGAAAAGTGGCTCAAAAAAAGTTTCCAATTTCAGGCCGCTCTTATTCCTCTTTATTCCCTTAAAAAAACTACTACAAAGCGAGTGTTTCTTTGCGGGGATAGCGCTGGCCAGATAAAACCCTATACAGGCGGGGGATTAATTTACGGCTTTACCGCTGCTCAAATTGCTTCAAAAACCATTAATCCCAACGATCCGCATTTGGAAATTTATGAAAAAGAATGGAGAAAAAAACTAATGAGAGAGATTCGTTTTGGCAACTTTTTACGCCATTGTTATTTACTGCCTGATTTTTTAAAAAGAACAGGACTTTCTTTTTTAAAAAAGAAAAACAATTTAGATCAGGACCAACCCTTAACAATTTTCCACAATTAGCTTTTATTGTTATTGACACGAGTCGCACTTCCCCACCACTGTCATTGCGAGGAGCGTTCAAAGAAGATTTTATCTTCTTTTCAACGCTTCGCCCCGTGTACGGGGCTCGCGTGAGCGACGAAGCAATCTCGGGCGAAGCCCGCAACCATACAGCGGGATCGCCACGCCCGCTTTCAGCGGGCTCGCGATGACAGTAGACGTACCACGGGATTGCCACGTCCTACTGCGGTAGGACTCGCAATGACAGTAGACGTGCAGCGGGGTCGCAATGACAGTAAAGGATGGTTGTCATCGCGACAGGGGAAGGGTATAATTATTATTTTATGATCAAAATAAAAACACAAGAAGAAATTCAAATAATGGCAGAGGGTGGAAAGCTTCTTGCAAAAATAATGAAACAATTAGAAGAAAAAGCAAAACCTGGTATTGCCACAAAATTTTTTAATGAACTTGCTGAAGACCTTATTTTAAAATATGGCGGAGAGCCGAATTTTAAAGGTGAAGACGGTTTTCCTGCTGCCATTTGCACCTCTATTAATGAGGAAATTGTTCATATGGTGCCATCTGATCGCCTTTTAAAAGAAGGGGATATTTTGTCTTTGGACATAGGAATGAAGTATAAGGGATATCACTCTGATATGGCAGTAACCATTCCTATAGGAAAAATAAATTTCGAAGCTCAGCGGCTTATTAGAACAACAAAAAAAGCCCTTAAAAGAGGCATTAAAAAAGTAAAGCCAGGAAATACCCTTGGTGATATTGGCAACACCATTGAAAGATATGTTGAGTCACAGGGATTTAGCGTAGTAAGAGAGCTTTGCGGACATGGCATTGGCAAAGAACTACATGAGGATCCCGAGGTGTTAAATTTTGGCAAACGTCACCGAGGAGAAAAATTAAAAGAAGGAATGGTGATTTGCATAGAGCCAATGGTGACCCAGGGCGATTGGCACATTAAAAGATCAAAAGATGGCTATGGTTTTGAGACAAAAGATGGCTCATTGGCTTGTCATTTTGAGCATGAGATAGCAATTACAAAAAACGGACCATGGATTTTGACGGAGGAGTAGGCACTAATATACAAAAAATTCCAAATTCCAAATTCCAAATACCAAACAAATACAAAATACTAAATACCAAATACCAAATACCAAACAGAAATCAGTTATCAGAAATCAGAAAACAGTAGAGAAAACAGAATTTCGTAAAGCGGTAGCGTAGCGCGTCGCGGCAAGCGTCAAACGGCAAACGTATACCTTACGCACTTCTTTACCGTAAGACGATACGCGCGACGCCAACGTTTACCGTATCACGTTAAACGGTAGCGAAGCGAAGAGAGGTGTCGAAAAGAAAGTGTCATTGCGAGCGAACGTTCAAAGAAGATTTCATCTTCTTTTCAACGCTTCGCCCGCTTTCAGCGGACTCGCGTGAGCGACGAAGCAATCTCGGGCGCAGTCCGCAACCGCGCCACGGGATCGCCACGTCACTCGTTTCACTCGCTCCTCGCGATGACAACGAATTACGGAAACATCAACGAATTACGAATCTGTTCGATGAGACTTCGTCTCATCTGCCACCTC
>DAOSAR010000006.1:4918-21530 GCA_035360455.1 Candidatus Pacearchaeota archaeon
TATTATCCGAATCCACGAATGTGATTAATTTATTTCCTGAGTAAGTCCATCCTAGGGATGGACGCATCGAAGGAATACAATAAATAAGGTAGCCCTTCGATTGCGCTCAGGGACTAAGATTCTTTGATGCGGCAGAGACTACTACTAACTAAATACAGAGGTCCGACCTCTGTATTTAGTTTACATTGTTTTTATGCTAAAATGTTAGAATCTAAAACTTATGCCAGATAAAAAATTCAATTTCACAAAAGCATATGAAGAAATAGAAGAGATCAATGAATGGTTTCAAAGAGAAGACATTGATCTTGATGAGGCGTTGGAAAAATATGAGAAAGGAATGGAATTAATTAAAGAGTGCAAAGAACGGTTGAAAGAAACTGAAAATAAATTTGAAGAAATTAAGAAAAAATATGGAGAATAATAAAAAAGAAGAGAGAAACAATAATTCAAAGTTTAATAAAATAATCAAGTATTTAGTTTTATCTGATTTAATTTTTTGGAGTGGATGGGGATTAGTTAATCCAATTTTTGCTATTTTTATTACTGATAATATTGAGGGAGGAAATGCCCTTGTTGTTGGTATAGCGTCAGGCGTCTATTGGCTTTTAAAGTCAATTTTAATGATCCCAATAGGAACATTTCTAGACAATCGACCTGGAGAAAAGGATGATTATTGGGTTCTTGTTAGTGGGTTTTTTATAGCAGCGCTAGTTCCTTTTGGTTTTATATTTGCTAAGCTTCCTTGGCATATTTATCTTCTTCAAGCAATTCAGGCAGTGGGAATGGCCGCATCTCTCTCTGCTTGGTCAGCTATTTTTACTCGGCATATTGACAAAGGGAAAGAAGCAACTGAATGGAGTTTAGATGCCACAGCGGTTGGTCTTGGAACTGGAATTTCAGGAACAATTGGAGGGTGGGCGGTTACGAAATTTGGCTTTAACCCAGTTTTTATCGCTGTTGGAATTTTAGGAATTATAGGAACGCTTTTACTTTTGTCTTTAAGAAGACATATGAGAGCAAAACGCGATCACGGATTGTATTTTTCTTTAAGGGATATTTTCCAACGTCTAGATGAAAAATAAAAATTTAAGTGTGGATTTCAATAATGTCTTCATCTTTTAAAATATAATCCTTTCCAACAATTTTGACCTGACGAGAATTTTTTCTTAAGAGGCGAGCATATTTAAAAGAAGAAAGAAAATCTTTATTAATTTTCTCTACAAGTTCAATTAATTTTGTACCTTGTTTTAAAATAAAAGGAGCTTCAAAATCAACTTCATGGCCTATTTTCTTTGAATAAACTCTCACGATCTTGAGCTCTTTAAAAATTTCTTTTTTTAAATCTTCGAGGCTAATTCCTGTTCTTGCAGATACAGGCAAAATCTCATAATTTTTTAATTTTTCTAAATTTTTTTGAGATTCTGGTAAATCAATTTTATTTCCAACAAAAATAATTTTTTTATTTTGGAATCTCCAAGCTTTTAATAATTCTTTTAAGTTTTCAATTTCTTTTTGAATTTCAAGATTTGAAAGATCAAAAACCGCCAAAAGAAGATCACTTTCAAAAATTAATGATTTTAACCAGCCAGGAGAATCTTTTGTTAAGGGAGGGGTATCTACTAATTGAATTAAGATATTTTGAAATGGCATCATTGCTGGTTGAGGAAGTTGAGTAGCAAATGGATAATGAGTTACCTTTGCTTTAGCATTAGTTAAGGCATTTAAAAGGGAAGATTTTCCCGAGTTGGGAGGTCCAATAATAACCACTTCACCTGCTCCTTCTTTTGAAACTGAATAATAAACCTCTCTTTTTATTTTTTTAGGTTTTTGCTTTTTTAGCTTAGCAATTTTTGTTTTTAATTCTTTTTGAACTTTTTCAGTACCTTTGTGTTTTGGGCAAATCGCCAGCATTTCTTCCAAAATGGAGATTTTTTCTTCAGTTTTAGTTGCTTCGTTTAATCTTTCCTGAAGTTCAAAAAAATATGGTGGTAAATTTGCAGCCATATTAAGTTATTGTATCATAAAGAAGATTTTGATAAAATAAAAAATAAAATAAAAATTCTTAAGTTTTTAAAATTTAAGAATTTTTAAAATCATATGAATCGTGATGAAGCAATTAATTTAGTCAAAGAAAATATAAAAAGTCCAAATTTATTTAAGCATTGTTTAGCAGTTGAGGCAATTATGCAAGCCCTAGCTCAAAATTTTGGCGAAGACGAAGAAAAATGGGGTTTAGCTGGGCTTTTGCACGATATTGATTATGAGAAAACAAAAGACGATCCTCAAAAACATTCTTTAATAGGCGTAAAGATGCTTGAAGATTTAGGGATTGATAAAGAGATTTGTGAAGCCGTAAAAGTCCATAATGACGCTCATGGGATTTTACCAGAAACTTTAATGGAAAAAGCTCTTTTCGTAACTGATCCTTTGTCTGGCTTGATTGTTGCTGCTACCTTAGTTTTACCATCTAAAAAAATTGCTGATTTAACTCCAGAAAATGTTTTACACCGTTTTAAGGAGAAAGCTTTTGCCAGAGGCGCCAACCGAGAAGTTATTAAAAAATGTGAAGAATATTTGAATTTAACATTAGAAGATTTTATTAAAATTGCCCTTGAGGCAATGCAAGGGATTGCAAGTGATTTGGGCCTTTAAAAAACCACATGAAAACAAAAAATATAATCATTTTAATCTTATCACTTATTTTAATTGGAGGATTTATATTTTATTTTTTTCATGGATCAAAGTTAAAATTTTTAAATGAGAATAATTTTATGCAATTAAAAAGTCCGGCGTTTGAAAACAATCAGCTTATTCCTCAAAAATATACTTGCGATGGCGAAAATATAAATCCGCCATTAGAAATAAGTGAAGTTCCTAGTAAAGCAAAAAGTTTAGTTTTAATTGTGGAAGATCCAGACGCTCCAAGCGGCAATTTTACCCACTGGCTTATCTGGAATATAAATCCTTCAATTAAAGAAATAAAAGAAGGAGAAACTCCAGAAGGCGCAACAGAAGGTCAAAATGATTTTAGTCAAAATTCTTATGGCGGTCCTTGTCCGCCAAACGGAACTCACCATTACCATTTTAAACTTTACGCCCTAGATACTGCTTTAGAATTAGATTCTTCTACTACAAGGGAAAATGTTGAAAAATCAATGAAAGACCATATTCTTGCTTCAACTGAATTAATTGGTCTTTATCAACGATAAAAAATATATGATTCAAAGAGGGATTGCTACATTTGGTTTAGATTATGGAAAATGCCCAAGGTGGCTTTTTGAGCGAATGGTAAGACTTTCACGCGAGGTGATCTATTCAATTGTTGATGAATATGGACCTGATGAATTTATTAAAAGAATATCTGATCCAGCGTGGTTTCAATCATTAGGGACAGTTTTAGCTTTTGATTGGAACTCATCTGGCTTAACAACAATTTTAACCGCTGCCCTAAAGGAAGCAATCAGGGGCGAAGAAAAAAGCTTGGGAATTTTTATTTGCGGAGGCAAAGGAAAAACTTCGAGAAAAACTCCAGATGAAATTCAACAATGGGGAAATATTTTAGCTTTGCCCGATGCAACAGTAGATAATTTAGTTTATAATTCAAAAATGGCTGCAAAAGTAGATAGTAGTTTAATTCAAGATGGATTTCAAATTTATCACCACACATTCTTTTTTTCAAAAAACGGTGCCTGGAGCGTTGTCCAGCAAGGAATGAATACCCAAAATCAAACTGCTCGTCGTTATCACTGGTATTCAGAAAAAATTACTGATTTAGTTTGCGAACCCCACTCAGGTATTATAAGCCAGGTAAAAGTTCCAACTCTTAATTTAACCGCAAGAGAAAGTGAAAAAAATCGGGAAGTTTCAACCGAGCTTGTCCAAAATAATTATTCGGCTTTAATGAAAGATATAAAAATTTTAAGGAAACATTCTGATAACCTTTCCCAAACCCTTGCTTTAAAATTTAAAGATCAAGAGTTTGCTTTGCTGAAATTAGAAAATAAAGAATTTTCTTGGCATCCAGTGGTAGAAGAAGATTTTTCTCGCAGTAAATATTTGGAAAAAATTTTAGCAAAAGTTTGTGAAATAAAACCAAAAAACTATGAAGAACTTTTAGCGTTGGAGGGAGTAGGACCAAAAACAATAAGAGCTTTGGCCTTGGTGGCAGAAGTAATTTATGGAGCAAAGCCAAGTTATGAAGATCCTGCCCGTTATTCTTTTGCTCACGGCGGAAAAGATGCCACTCCTTATCCAGTTGATCGACAAACTTATGATAAAACTATAAAATTTCTTTCTAAAAAATATCCTAATAAAAACTTAAAGGCCGAAAAAAAATTATGAAAAAATTATAAAGATAAAAAATTATTATGAGCACAAAAAGTTTACTTTTTATTATCTTGGGAGTTTTGCTTTTAGGGTTAGGGATTTATGGTTTAATTTTTTGGTGGTGGCCAATTTTTGTAAAACTATTTTTAGCCGCTTTGGGGCCTATTTTAATTATTGTAGGAGTAATTTTAATTCTTATTGGAAAAGAAGAATAACATGGCAAACAATCAAAAAATTCAACTTTCGCCAAATTCTTTAAATCTTTATTTAGAATGCCGAGCTTGCTTTTGGTTGGAGAAAAAAAGAGGTATAAAAAGGCCACAACCATATCCTTACGCTTTAAATACAGCTGTTGACGTTCTTTTAAAAGAAGAATTTGACGAATACCGAAAAAAGAAACAACCTCATCCTTTGCTTTTAGAAAACAAAATTCCTGCCCATCTTTTTCCAAATCAAAAACTTCTTGATCAGTGGCGAAGTAATTTTAGCGGGATTCGCTATTATGATCCCAAAGTAGATGCTATTTTATTTGGAGCAGTTGATGACATTTTAGAATTTAATGATGGAAAATTAGCACCCCTTGACTATAAATCTACTGGGAGCAAAGTACCGTCGGTCTATGATCGTTTTCAACTGCAAATGGATGTTTATACTTATCTTTTAGAAAAAAACGGTTTTAAAACCCCGCACAAAGGTTATTTGGCCTTTTACGTAGTTGACAAAGAGAATGGTTTTAAAGATCGCCTTCCTTTTAAAAAAGAACTTTGGGAAATAGAAACTAATCCTTCAGATATTTCTGAACTTTTTAAAGAAGCAGTTTCACTTCTTAAAAAAGATACTCCGCCACCACACAGTTCTGATTGTGAATATGACAAATGGTTTAAAAAGATTTCTAATATTTAAAATTTATTTCCTTCTCTACATTGATAAATTATAAACAAAGAGAAGGACGAAAAGAGTACAAAGTATTCTTAGAGCAAAAATGATCATTTATTACTTCAATTAAATCCGTCTTGCAGGCAAGCAAAGCAATCTTGCGGCGATGACATTTTATCTATTACAATGAAAACAAGACATATTATTCTAATAGTTATATTTTTAATTTTAATTTTCAGCGTTTTAAGCTGTCCTTTTTTATTTAGAGGAATAAATTTTCAAGAAAAAAATCTTGAAGATGATAAGGCGTTAATTATTTCTGATTTGCACTTGGAATCAAACCCTCGAAACCTTTCCTGCATTGGAAATTATTTAGAAGAAAATAAAATTTCTCTTTTAGTTTTAAACGGAGATATTTTTGATAGAAAACCAAGAGAGGAATTCCAAAAAGAGTTTTTAGATGTTATAGAAAAGAGGTTGGGTATAAAAGAAGATTTTCCTTCAGACATTATTTATGATCTTTCATTTTATAATCACGATCCTTATTTAAAAAACGATGGAAGTCAATATTTTCAAGAAAATGGCAAAGAAATTAGTGTTTTTCAAGGAGTTCTTGATCTTAAAGTAAATGAAGAACCATTTTATATTCTTCATGGTGATTATGTTTTTAGTGATACTATTGGAATCTTAGCTTTAATAAATAAATTTACCTCAACCTTACTCTGGGAAAGAGCTTCAAGAAGTGCTATTGGAGTAGGAGATAATTATTGGGTAATCTTGGGTCATTCCCATGTGCCTGGCATTGATTATCAAAGGAAAATAGCTAATAGTGGTTTCTGGATCAATAGATATTTTTCAGCTACTGACACTGGAGTTTTAATAGAAGCTAACGAGAAGGAAGAACCAAAAGTAGAACTTATTAAAATTCCTTGTGATTAAAGATTTGACTTTTCTCTTTAAAAATGTTCTAATTAAAGTGATATATATTCTAAAACATGTTGGAAAAACTTCAACTTTGGTTTATTCCTTGTAAAGAAAATAATTACAGACCTCATTTTTTAAAAAGCAAATTTTTAGTTTGGTGCGTTTTGATATTATTTATTTTAAAAATTGTTTTAGTTTCCTTTCTTTGGTATTTTCCAAAAACTGCTCTTTTTGCAGAGGTTAATAGAGTTACTCTTTTAGATTTAGCAAACAAGGAAAGGCAAAATTTAAACCTTAATTCTTTAAAAGAAGATCCAAAACTAGATGAAGCTGCTTATTTAAAAGCTCAGGATATGCTTGAAAATGACTATTTTGCTCATACAAGTCCCAGCGGTATTTCTCCTTGGTATTGGTTTGAAGTGGTTGGCTATGACTATCAGTATGCTGGCGAAAATCTTGCTATTGACTTTTTAGATTCGGAAGAGCTTCATACTGCTTGGATTAATTCTCCTTCCCATCGAGCGAATATTCTTAGTCCTAATTTTAAAGATATTGGAATTGCAGTTGTCAAAGGAGATTTTAAAGGAAGGGAGACAACGGTAGTAGTACAATTATTCGGCGCTCCACGAGAAGTTGCAGAAATTCCAGCAACCAAAAATCAAGAGGTCCAACAAACCCTTAATCAAACTCAACCATCAACTTCACCAATATCAGCACCAACGCAAACTCAAACTCAAACTCAAAATTCATCCATTCCTACTCCTACCTCTCAAGCAACAAGCGAAAAAAGTCTTTATAGTTATTATTTAGAAAAAGGGGAGAAGTTACCTTCTTTTGAAGAGAGAGCTTTGCTTTTTGAAAAATATGGTCTTGGTTCTGCTTCGACATATCGGGGCACTCCAGAACAAAACAATGCTCTTTTAAATAAAATTATCGAAGCAGAAAAATCATTATCATCAAAAGAAACAGAAGAAATAACTCAACAGCCAACAGAAGAATCAGAAACAAAAGAAGAAACCATCGAAGAAAATGCCACCTCAAAAGAAAAGGAATTAACCCCTGAGGAAAAAGCTCTTTTGGAAAAAGCAAGAGCAGAAGAAAAACCAATTTTCTCTGCTGGCGAAATAAAAGGCGCTCAAATAAAAAGAGATAGTTTCCAGTTTAAATTTTTAAATTTTATGACTCAAAATTATGATAAGATAACTAAGGTGATCTTTTTAGCTGTCTTAGTTATGATCTTAATTTCGCTTTGTCTTGATGTTTTTCTAAGAACCGATCTTCAATCAAAAGATTTAATTTTACGAGGGCTTATTTATTGTTTCATTTTATTGGCTTTATTTCTCTTAGATAAAGATTTAATTCTCGAGCTCATTCCTCACAATCTTGGAATTTTGTAAAAAATAGCACGAGAACATTTTTTCTTGCTCTAATGTGCCGAGAAACGATTTCGGCACATTTGATATTTGTTTTAAGAAGAATTATTATTAGTTTATATGCGTTTTATTGGCGATTTTCATATTCATTCCAAATATTCGAGGGCTACTTCACGGCAAATGGATCTTGAAGATCTTGATGAGTTTGCAAAGATTAAAGGAATAAAGGTTCTGGGAACCGGCGATTTTACTCATCCTCAATGGTTCGCAAACTTAAAAGAAAAATTGGAGCCGGCAGAGCCAGGGCTTTATAAATTAAGAAATTCAACTAGCGGTGTTCGTTTCATTCTGACAGTTGAAGTTAGCTGTATTTATTCAAAAGATAACAAAGTAAGGAAAATTCATCATTTAATTTTTGCGCCAGATTTTAAAACCGCTGAAAAAATCAATACTCAGCTTTCCTGGACTGGAAATTTAAGAGCCGATGGCAGGCCAACTTTTGGCATGGATTCAAAAGAACTTTTAAAAATTGTTTTAGATTCTTCACCAGACTGTCTTTTAATTCCAGCACATTGTATGACTCCATGGTTCGGGATCTTTGGATCAAAATCTGGCTTTGATTCCCTTGAAGAATGTTTTGAAGAATTAACTCCTCAAGTTTTTGCAATCGAAACAGGGCTTTCAGCCGATCCAAAGATGCTTTGGAGGATTAGTGACTTGGATAACATCACTTTAATTTCAAACAGCGATGCCCATTCAGCTCCAAAGACAGGAAGAGAAGCAAATATTTTTGAAGGAGAAGAATTAAATTACAAAAACATGATTGAAGCAATTAAAAAAGGAAAGAGAATAGAAAATGATGCTCAGTTAAAACTTACATCTACCATTGAATTTTTTCCGGAAGAAGGAAAATATCATTTTGATGGCCACCGCGCTTGCGGAATAAGATTGTCGCCAGAAGAAAGAAAAAAATATGGAGGAATTTGCCCAAACTGCGGCAAGCCCTTAACAATTGGAGTTTTATCAAGAGTAGATAGTTTAGCCGACAGGCCCGAAGGAAAAACTCCCCAAAATGCTTTGCCGTATATTAGTTTAGTGCCGTTAAATGAAATTATTGGAAAGGCGTTTTTAAGAGAGCCATACACAAAGGAAGTTATGGAAGAATATCAAAAATTAATTTCTGTCTTTGGGAGCGAGTTTGAAGTTTTGATGGAAACGCCGATAGAAGAAATTGCTAAAATTTCACCGCGAGTGGCTGAAGGAATTAAAAAAGCTAGAGAAGGGAAAATAAATGTTATACCCGGTTTTGACGGAGAATTTGGCAAAGTGCAAATTTTTGAAGAAGTTTCAGAAGAAGAATCCCCAAAACCCGATCAAAAAACATTGTTTTAAAAATAAAGAGCTCTTACGAAGTTGAACTTCGTAAGAGCTTCATAAAATGTTATTCGTATCATTTGGATAATATTTTTCCATTTGACTTTTTTCAAAAATTAAACTAATATTAAATAATTAAGTCGAGATATGTTTAACTATGCCTTCTTTTGAAGATCTTTAGTTAAAAAATTGCGGCTTAAAAAGGTCGCAAATAACAAAAAATAAAATCAAAGCAAAAAATCTAAATCTAAAAAATTTTAAACGAGAAAATTTTCAATTGTTTAAAATTTAAAATTTAGAGTTTAGAGTTTAATTTTTATGGCCTTTAATAAAGACAGGAATTTTGACCGAAAGATGTATAATGGTGAATGGAAATGTAGTGAATGCGGAGCGCCAATTACTGAACTTCCTTTTGAACCTGCTCCTGATAGACCCCTTTATTGCAAAGATTGCTGGAGAAAAAAAAGAGACGAACGCAACTCTCGTCACTAAATTCTTGGGATAGATTATAACCCCTCACTTTTGCAAAAGTGAGGGGTTTATTTTTGAAAGAAATTAAGTTAAAATTAGAACTTAGTTGGAAAATTTAAAATTAATTATTTATATTTATGCCTTCAAAATTTTACATTACTACCACCTTGCCTTATGTAAACAGCGATCCTCACTTAGGATTTGCTTTGGAAATTGTTCAAGCTGACGTTATTGCCCGCTATTATCGAGAAAAAGGTTATGATGTCTTTTTCAATACTGGCACCGACGAGCATGGTTTAAAGATTTATCGCAAAGCAAAAGAAAAAAATTTAGATCCCCAAGAATATTGCGACATTTACGCTGAAAAATTTAAAGCCCTGAAAGAAGCTTTAAATTTAAGCTATAACAGTTTTATTCGGACTACTGATCAAAAGCATGTTAAGGCAGCTCAGGAGTTTTGGAAAAGATGCAATAAAAATGGCGATATTTATAAGGGAAAGTATAAAATTAAATATTGTGTTGGCTGTGAAATGGAAAAAACTGATTCTGAATTGGTAAATGGAAAATGCCCTATTCATCCAAACCAGGAATTGGAGATTTTTGAGGAAGAAAATTATTTTTTCCGTTATTCGAGATATCAAAAAAAACTCTTAGATTTTTACGAAAAGAACCCGAATTTTGTTTTGCCAAAAGAGAGATTTAAAGAAATCGTTGAATTTACTAAAAGAGGATTAAATGATTTTAGCATTTCAAGAGTTAAAGAAAAAATGCCTTGGGGAATTTCCGTACCAGGAGACAAAACGCAAGTAATGTTTGTTTGGTTTGATGCCCTAGTTAATTATATTTCCTGCCTTGACTGGCCAGATAATTTGAAAAAATTCAATGATTTTTGGCCAGGAATGCAGGTGGCTGGAAAAGACAATCTTCGTCAGCAATCTTCAATGTGGCAGGCGATGTTAATGTCAGCTGGCTTACCAAATTCAAAACAAATTTTCATTCACGGCTTTATAACTTCTAATGGCCAGAAAATGTCAAAAAGTTTGGGAAATGTAATCAA
Source organism: Candidatus Pacearchaeota archaeon (assembly GCA_035360455.1). Classification (GTDB taxonomy): domain Bacteria; phylum Patescibacteriota; class Minisyncoccia; order Minisyncoccales; genus DAOPTN01. Next base: position 15,320 of record DAOSAR010000006.1, read on the forward strand.
TCCTTTTGACTTAGTTAAAAAATATGGGACAGATGCTCTTCGCTATTTTCTTTTAAGAGAAATTCCACCAACAGAAGATGGAGATTATACTTATGAAAAATTTGAAAAAAGATATAATTCAGATCTTGCAGCTGGACTGGGGAATTTAGTGGCAAGAGTAATGAAACTGGCAGAAATTTCTAATTTCAAATTTTCAATTTATAAAAAAGTTTCAAATTCTAAGTTTAAAACCAAGACAAGCAAAATATGGAAAAATTATCAAAAAGCCTTGGACGATTTCAAGTTTAATGAAGCTTTAATTGCAATTTGGGATTTTATTGGTTTTTGCGATAAATACATTGAGAAAGAAAAGCCATGGGAAGAGAAAAATCAAAAAGTTATTAATAATTTATTATTAGCAATTAGTGAAATTGCTGAATTATTAAAGCCATTTTTACCAGAAACTTCAGATAAAATTTTAAAAGAGATTAAAAATCCTGAAAGACAATCAAAACCTTTATTTCCAAAATTAAATAAAAAACCTTGACATTGAAAAAATAATTTTTATAATTGTGATATATTTAAATTTTTAACCACGGGATTGTCACGCCCTTCGGGCTCGCGATGACATATTAAAAACCGAATCAATGTAGCCCTTCAACTTACTACGCTTTTGAAAAGCAGGAGACGATTAAACTTTAATTATTAACAATACAATATTTATAATTTTTTTTACAAAATAAATGTTAGAAAAAAATACAAAATTAAACAATTTAATTAACCTCCCAACCAATCTTATGAATTGGTTTATTTACATTTATTTCTTTGCTCGGCTGGGAGGTTTTTTTAATGAAAAACAAAAACTACTGTTATTAAAATCATAAAAAAACAGAAACTTTCAAAAAAAATCTTCCAGCAAATCTGGGAGATTTTTTATTGATTTAATTAATAGAAAACGATAGGTGATTATAAAATTTCATTTTGTCGTTATCTACCGTTTTCTATTATAAGAAAACGGAAAGTTCTTTAATAAAAAGGAGGTATTAATAATGGAGAATGTAAGAGTGGGCACATGGGAGATGAATATTGGAGAGATTAAGAAAGTCAATGGAGGGATAATTAGGGCGCTAGAAAAGTTTTTAACAAGGGAATGGAAAGAAGCAGTTTTGGAAGGAGTTGATCAGCCATGGTGGAGTGTTCAGAATTTAGGAATTCCAAGCCCCATTGTAAGAGTGGATATGGCGCCAGCATTGAGAGCAGGAACTGTAAGAAACTATATTTACGAAATAGAAGTAAGGCCAGGGGGTTTGGGAATACTGCTTTATCTAATGCCAGAAAGGATTAGGCAATGGAAAAAAATTTTATCTATGTGTAAAGGTTTTGTTTCTATCGAAAGTTCAATTCAAGATGATAAGTTAGTGACAGATCTTTTAAATATTCCTTATTACGAAGAAGTTCCAACAGAAACTGAGGGTCCGTATTGGATAAGAAGCAATCAAAGAGATGGAAAAGTTGCCTCATTAGAAAAAATTTCTCTTGTTCCTATTAAATTAGATGGAGATAAAACCTATTTAGTAAAATTAAAAATGGCAGAGAAATTAGATAAAGAACGGTTCAATTGGTTTTTACCATTTGTTGTTAAACCTTTAGTGGGTAGCAAAATGAAAGGGGTTGAAATATATCTTCCAAGCGCTTTAAAGAAAGAGCTTGGCGCCGGCAGTTCAACAAGATCGCGTATTCTTCGAACAATTTCGAATGGCGAACCTTATATAATTCAAAGATTTATATTGCCAAAAGAAGAATGGAAAAACAATATTAAGGGATGGACAATTTGGAGATTATTTTTTGGATGGGAAGATAATAAATATCAGTTTGCGGGTGGCCTTTGGAATTGGAGACCAACTTTAAGAGTGCATGGAGCTTCGGATGCAATAATGGGCTCAATAAAGATCGATGAATAATTGCTCTTAGTTCTTTTTTAATAATAAGGGTGGTTTTTAAAAACCACCCTCTTTTTTTTAAGGTTAAATTTTGCTAAAGTAAAAGAATATATTTTAAAATATGAGAAAAATTATTTTAGTTCAATTTAGAAGAGACTCATCAGCTCTTAATGAGAAAGAGTGTTTTTTACGTTTTTTTAAGAAAGAAAAAAATTTAAAGTTAAAAATAATAAATGCCTTTGATGAAGATTTAGATTTTTCTTTTCCAGAAAAAATAATTAATGAGAGTTCCGGAGTAATTTTGGGAGGGTCAGGGGAATTTTATTTTTCTGGCAACGAAGGAGAAAAAGAAGAAGTATTTCAAAAAATGATAAAAAAAATAACGCCATTTATTAAATATCTTCTTCAAAACGATTTTTCAACTTTAGGAATTTGCTTTGGCCATCAAGTTTTAGGATATTTTTTGGGAACAAAGGTAGTTTCTGATAAAAATCAGGCGGAAACCGGTTCTTTTTTAGTTTCTTTAACCAAAGAAGGAAAAAATTCTTCTCTCTTTTTCAATCTTCCTTCAAAATTTTATGCCCAATTTGGCCACCAAGACAGTCTTGAAAATTTGCCAAAAGGAACAAAGCTTTTAGCAAGAAGTGAAAAATGTAAAGTAGCTGCTTTTCAGCATAAAAAAAATATTTATGGTCTTCAATTTCATCCAGAATTAACTTACAAAGATGTTTTATCCAGGTTAAAACTTTATCCGGAATATGCTGAAAATCTAAACAAAGTTAAAGAAATATTAAAACCAACTCCACTTTCTGCAAAAATTATTGAAAATTTTCTAAAGCTTTATGCTAATTGATACCCATGCTCATTTAAATATTGCTGCTTTTGATAAAGACAGAGATGAAGTTATAAAAAGATGTTTTGAAAATAAAATTTCAATGATTAACATTGGAACTAATCTCGAGACCTCAAAAAAAGCGGTTGAGCTTGTGGAAAAATATCCTTCTGATATTTACGCATCAATTGGTCTTCATCCTATAAATTTAGATACGGGATTACTAAAAAGAAAAGTAGATAAATTAGAAGGAGGATCTTTTGAAACAGAATTTGATTATCAAAAATACAAGGAATTAGCCCTTCAACATGGTTCAGGGAAAGCTAAATCAAAAGTAGTTGCTGTTGGCGAAGTTGGATTAGATTATTACTTAAAGCCGAAAACTACTGGGAAAAAAATTCTTTTTAAAGAAAAGCAAAAAGAATTATTGCTTCAAGAAATCAAATTAGCCCAGGAGTTAAACTTGCCGGTAATTTTTCATTGCCGAATGGCGCACGAAGATCTCTTGAAAATCTTAATTTCAAATTTCAAATTTCAAATTTCTAAACTAAGTGGCGTGGTGCATGGATTTGTCGGAACAGCAGAGGAATTAGAAAAATATTTAGAAATGGGTTTTTATATTGGGTTTAATGGAATTATTTTTAAAAAGATTGAAGGAATTGATTTTGTGGGAAATATTAAAAGAACGCCTTTAGAGAAAATTTTAATTGAAACAGATTGCCCATACCTTAAAGCTCCAGATTTTCCTGAGGAAAGAAATAATCCGTTGGGTGTAAAATTGGTTGCTGAATATATTGCCAAAATTAAAAAAATAAGTTTTGAGGATATATCAAACATTACTACAAAAAACGCTCAAACATTGTTTAGATTATAAATATGCAAAAAAGAGCTGAAATTAAAATTTCTGGTTTTGTTCAGGGAGTAGGTTTTCGATCATGGGCAGTAGCCATAGCCAGAGAACTAGGAATTTCTGGTTTTGTAAAAAATGAATCAGATGGTTCAGTTAAAATTGTTGCGGAAGGAGAAGAAGAAAAATTGAAAAAATTAATTGATTTATGCTGGCAGGGACCGCGATATGCCAGAGTGAAAAATGTTGAAGTTAAATGGCAAAAATTTGAAGGAGAATTTCTTGGTTTTGATATAGAATACTAAAAAAATTTTAATTTCTTAACCCTTAATTATACCCTTAAATTCACATTCGTAAATTCGTCTTAGATTCGTAATTCATTGATTACTAACATGATTGAATTTAAAATTATTAAAAAATCAAAAAAGAGCAAAGCAAGAGTGGGTTTACTTACAACCAAGCATTGTTGTATTGAGACTCCATCTTTAGTGCCGGTAGCAACTCAAGCAACAGTGAAAACCTTATCTTCAGAAGAGGTCAAAGAAACAAAAACTCAAGTCTTAATTTCAAATACTCTTTATTTACATTTAAGACCTGGAGAAGATATTATTAAAAAAGCTGGGGGACTGTATCAATTTATGAATTTTGATGGTCTTTTAATGACTGATTCTGGCGGTTTTCAAGTTTTTAGCTGGGGATTTGGCAAGGACTTTGAAGTTGGAAAGCTCTTAAAATATTTTCCGGAAAAAAGCAAAATTAAACTTCAAAAAGGAGATCAACCGAAATCCTTAAAAATTACTCCTGATGGGGTATATTTTAAATCAATTTTTAATGGTGAAAAATTGTTCTTAGGACCAAAAGAATCGATTAAAATTCAAGAAAAATTAGGAGCAGACATTATTTTTAGTTTTGATGAATGTACTCCGCCTCTTTGTTCTTTGGAATATGCAAAAGACTCATTGGAAAGAAATAACTGCTGGGCAAGGGCTTCGCTTGAAGCTAAAAAGAGCAACCAAGCACTTTTTGGTATTGTTCATGGTTCTAATTTTAAAGCATTAAGAGAAAAAAGCGCTCAATTTATTAATTCATTAAATTTTGATGGTTTTGGTATTGGAGGGGATTTGGGGAAAAGCAAAAATGATATTTATAAAATTTTAGATTGGACAATTCCATTTTTAGATGATTCAAAACCTCGTCATCTTTTAGGGATTGGATATTTAGAAGATATAAAAGGAATAATTAAAAAAGGAATTGATTTTTTTGATTGCAACGTGCCAACTCATTATGCAAGGCGCGGTATAGCTTTTATCTCCCAAGGTAAACTAAATTTAAACCAGGCAAAATTTTTAAAAGAAAAAGAACCGTTAGATAAAAAATGTCAATGCTGGGTTTGCCAAAATTATAAAAGAAATTATATTTCTCATTTATTTCGGGCAAAGGAAAGCTTGGGTCAAAGGCTTTTAACCTATCATAATCTTTATTTTTTTAATAGCTACGTTGAAAGTATTCGCAAAAAAATAAAAGATGGGAAAATATAGGCAAAATTTTCAATTTTCAATTTTCAATTTTCAAAGCATGATTTGTAATTATATGTCTCTTTTAAAACGATCGTTTATTTGTAGAAATATTATAGGCATAAGATAATAAAATAATTTATGAAAAATCCAGTTAGAGAAACAACAAAAATTATTGTTAAAGAAGCAAAAAAAGTTAAAATTAATCAAAAAAAGGTTGAAGAATTTGCTGAAAAAATAAAAGATTCAAAAATTCCTTCTTGGCCAAAAAAAATGCATCTTTGGACAAGAGATGAGAATAGTTTATTAACTTATTTAATTATTTTGGACAGTTTAAATTTTTGCTTTTGGTCAAAAAAAGAAAAATGGGGAATATATTATAAAAATAATTTTTATGAAGGCTATTTTGGTTGGTCGTTAGCTCTTAAAAAATTTTTTTTAAAGAATCCAGAAAAAGCTAACTTTGAATATTTCTCAAATATTGGCTTTAATCAGTTTTTAGAAATTTTAAAAGGAAAAGGAGAATTAGAATTAATTCGAAAACGTTATCAAATTTTAAAAAGTGTTAGCAAAAAATTTTTAGAAAAATACCAAGGGAATCCTTCATGCTTTATTTCTTTAGCCAATAATTCAGCAGCAAAATTAGTTTTTGAAATTTATAAAAATATTCCATTTTTTCAAGATGAAGCAATGTATGATAATTTTAAGGTTTATTTTTTAAAAAGAGCACAAATTTTAGTAGCAGATATTTGGGGAGCTTTTGAGGGCAAAGGAATAGGTTGCTTTAAAGATATGGATTTTTTGACAGCTTTTGCTGATTATAAACTTCCTCAAATTCTTAACCACTTTGAAATTTTAGAATATAGCTCCGATCTTCAAAATAAAATTCAAAAAAGAAAAATTATTCCTGCTTTTTCCAAGGAAGAAATTGAAATAAGAGCAGCGACAGTTCAAGCAGTTGAAGAAATAAGAAAATCTTTAATTAAAAGAGGAAAAAATCTTTTTTCTTTTCAAATTGATTGGCTTTTATGGAATAAATCCCAAAGATTAAAAATGAAAAACCCTCACCATTTAACTAAAACCATTTTTTATTAGTAAA
>DAOSAR010000006.1:21630-36953 GCA_035360455.1 Candidatus Pacearchaeota archaeon
TGTAAAATATTTAATTATGGCAAATCTTAAAAAAATTTTTCTTATTGTTTTTTTAATTTTAATTATTGGTGGTTCTTGTTGGTGGATTTTTTATTCTTTTCAAGAATTTATTGCAAAACAAAACAAACTTGTTTTGAGAGAAGAACCTGTCTCAAATCAAATTCCAGAAATACCAAAAGTTCCAGAAGCGTTAAGCGAGCCAGAAAAAGAAGCTCATTTCCCAGAACCATCTTTAAAAATTTTTCAAAGACAAAAAGAAACTCAAGCTTTAGATAAAAATTTAATTTTATCTTGGACTAATTTTTATAGACAGAACGAAGGAGTGGCACCCTTAAAAGAAAACGAGATCTTAAACGAAGCAGCAAATCAAAGATTGGAAGATATGTTTCAAAAGCAATATTTTGCTCACGTTTCTCCAGATGGAGAAAGTGCCAGCGAGGTAGTTGAAGATTTAGGATATCAATATTTAAGAGTGGGAGAGAACTTAGCTTTGGGAAATTTTAAAGATGAGAAAGAATTAGTTGATGCTTGGATGGCAAGTCCTGGCCATCGAGAGAATATTTTAAATTCAAAATTTAAAGAAATCGGTATTGCTGTAAAGCGTGGCACATTCGAGGATGAAGAAACTTTTTTAGCAGTTCAAATTTTTGCTGCTCCATTATCTGACTGCCCAATACCTGACGAAAATTTAAAATTATCAATTAGTACAAAAGAAAAAGAGCTTCAAAATCTTAAAAATGAAATCGATTATTTGAAAAATGAAATAGAAACCCTTCAAAAAGAAGAAGAAACATTGTATAATCAAGAAAAAGATTTATTAAGCATAGGTAAGGAAGATGAGATTAAAAACATTAATGATCAGTTGCAGGAAATAAATAGAGAAATCCAAAATAAAACAGATACATATAATCAATTAGTTTTGAAGATTAATAATTTTTCTCAAGAACTTCAAGATTTAATTTCTACTTATAATCAGCAAGTAAACAAGTTTAATCAATGCCTTCAAATGTAGCAAGAAACAATCTCTATTATGAAAAAATACAGCCCAAATAAAATAGAAAAAAAATGGCAAAAGATTTGGCAAGAAAATGGTGTTTTTAAAACGCCAGATAAATCAGCAAAAACAAAGTTTTACTGTTTGGATATGTTTCCTTATCCTTCTGCTTATGGACTTCATGTAGGCCATTTTAAAGGATATACTTTTTCAGATCTTATTGCTAAAAAGAAAAAAATGGAAGGATTTAATGTTTTGCACCCAATGGGTTTCGATGCTTTCGGCCTGCCTGCAGAAAATTTTGCCATCAAAACCGGCATTCACCCTGCTATTACCACCAAAAAAGCAATTTCTAATATTAAAAAACAATTGATTTCTACCGGCATGGGTTATGACTGGGAAAGAGAAGTTATTACTTGCGAGCCGGAATATTATAAATGGACTCAATGGATGTTTTTACAACTTTATAAAGCTGGCTTGGCTTACAGAAAAGAAGCTCCAGTTAATTTTTGTCCTTCTTGTAAAACAGTATTGGCAAACGAGCAAGTTGTTGATGGGAAATGCGAAAGGTGCGGAACTTTAGTAGAAAAACGCTACTTAAAACAATGGTTTTTCAAAATCACTACTTATACTGAAAGATTATTAAAAGATTTGGATAAAATCGATTGGCCGGAAAAAATAAAAATAATGCAAAAAAACTGGATAGGCAAAAGCGAAGGTGCTATTGTTAAATTCCCAATTCAAAATTCCAAATTTCAAATTTCTGTGTTTACAACACGGACAGATACTATTTTTGGTTGTACTTATTTAGTTGTGGCGCCGGAAAATCCACTAATTGAAAATTTAAAATCAAAGTTCAAAAATTTTGAAGAAGTGAAAGATTATATTCAAAAATCTAAGAATAAATCAGAAATTGAGAGAACAGCAGAGAAAAAAGAAAAAACGGGGATTGAACTCAAAGGAATTAAAGCAATAAATCCTGTTAATGGTAAGGAAATACCGATTTTTGTGGCAGATTACGTTTTAATGGAATATGGCACAGGAGCAGTAATGGGCGTGCCGGCTCATGATGAACGAGATTTTGCTTTTGCAAAAAAACATAATCTACCTATTATTAAAGTCATAAAACCGCAAACCAAAAATCAAATAGCACCAGAAGAATTCTTTGTTGAAGATGGAATTCTTATTAACTCAGATAAGTTTTCTGGTTTAACCTCACCTAAGGCGCGAGAAGAAATTACTAAATTTTTAGCAAAAAAGGGATTAGCAAAGAAAGCTACTTATTATAAATTAAGAGACTGGTTAATTTCGCGTCAAAGATATTGGGGAGCGCCGATACCAATTATTTACTGCGAAAATTGCGGAGAAGTGCCAGTTTCAGAAAAAGATTTACCAGTAAAATTGCCAAGAATTAAAGATTTTAAGCCAACAGGAGATGGCAAAAGTCCTCTAGCAAAATCAAAAGCTTTTATTAATTGCCGATGTCCAAGGTGTGGCAAGCCCGCAAAAAGAGAAACAGATACCCTTGATACTTTTGTTTGTTCTTCCTGGTATTTTTTAAGATATACTGATCCGAAAAATTCAAAAAAACCATTTGATAAAAAGAAAGCCGAAAAATGGTTGCCGGTAGATTTGTATATAGGAGGAGCGGAACATGCGGTAATGCATCTTTTATACGCACGATTTTTTGCTAAAGTTTTAAAAGATTTGGGCTATATTAATTTTTCAGAGCCGTTTTCAAAACTTTTTAATCAAGGGACAATTTATTATAAGGGCGCAAAAATGTCAAAATCAAAAGGCAATGTAATCACGCCTAATGAGATTATTAAAAAATATGGCGCTGATACATTAAGACTTTATGAACTTTTTATGGGGCCAGCTGATCAAGCTACCGAATGGTCGGATAAGGGAATAGCGGGTTGTTATCGATTTTTACAAAAAGTGTGGAATTTGCAAACAAGAATAAGCACGAATAAAAATTCACGAATAAGCACGAACCTACATTTACAAAAATTACTTCATAAAACAATTAAAAAAGTTACTGAAGATATTGAAAATTTTAGATTCAATACGGCAATATCTGCTTTAATGGTTTTGGTAAATGAATTGGAAAAAGAAGATCAAATTTCGAAAGAAGATTTTGAAACATTATTAAAATTATTAGCTCCAATGGCACCGCACATCGCAGAAGAATTGTGGAGTAGTTTAAGAAATAAAAAATCTATTTTTTATGAAAACTGGCCCAAATACAATTCAAAATTAGTTGAAGAAGAAAAAATAACTTTTATTATACAGATAAACGGCAAAGTGCGGGATAAAATAGAAGCAAATAAAAATATTTCTCAAAGAGAAGCAGAAAATTTAGCTCTTGAAAGCAAAAAAATTGCAAAATATATCAACGGAAGAAAAATTCAAAAAACAATTTTTGTGCCTGGAAAATTAATTAACTTTGTAATAAAATAAAACATATGTGTGGCATTGTTGGTTATATTGGAACTAAAACTGATCCCCGAATTGGACTTGAGGCATTAAAACGTCTTGAATATAGGGGATATGATTCAGCAGGAATGGCTGTTTATAATCCTGAAAAAGGAGAAATTTTTTCTTTAAAAGCAGTAGGAAAGATATCATCTCTTGAAGAAAAATTTTCTCAATCAGGTATTACTGGCAATCCATTTATATTACATACTCGTTGGGCAACTCATGGCGCGCCAAGCGAGATTAATGCTCATCCTCACTCTGATTGCAAAAAAAATATTTGGCTTGTGCATAATGGCATTATTGAAAACTATCGGGAACTTAAAAATAAACTAGGAAAAGAAGGACATAAATTTGTTTCTGAAACTGATACTGAGGTTCTTGCTCATTTAATAGAGCATTTTTTTGAAGGAAACTTGGAAGAAGCTGTTCGAAAAGCTTTAAAATTAGTTAAAGGAACTTATGGAATTTTAGTGATCGCTAGAGATGATCCAGGAAAAGTTGTAGCAGCTAGAAATTCTAGTCCTTTAGTTTTAGCTCAAGCTAATGGTGATGTTTTTATCGCTTCTGACCCATCAGCACTTATTTCTTATTCAAAAAGAATGATTTTTTTAGACGATGGAGAAATTGCAGTTTTAAAACCAGGAGAATTTTTTGTAACAGATCTTGAGAACAATCTAAAACAAAAAGAAGTTTCGGAAATAGAATGGAATTTGGAGCAAACTCAAAAAGGTGGCTATCCCCATTTTATGTTGAAAGAGATTATGGAACAGCCGGAAAGCTTAAAAGATTCTCAAAGAGGCAGAATAGTTCTTCAAGAAGGAAAAGCAAAGTTGGGAGGGCTTGAAAGCGTGAAAGATCAACTTCGAAAAATTGAAAGATTAATTATTGTCGCTTGCGGAACTGCTTATTACGCTGGTTTAACTGGTGAATATATGCTTGAAGAATATGCGGGAATTCCCGTTGAAGTTGATTTTGCCTCAGAATTCCGTTATCGAAAACCAATCTTAGACAAAAAAACTGCAGTTCTTGCGATTTCACAAAGCGGAGAGACAGCTGATACTTTAGCAGCAATTAGAGAGGCAAAAGAAAAAGGCGTTTTAACATTAGGAATTGTTAATACTGTTGGTTCAACTATTGCAAGAGAAACTGACGCTGGTGTTTATAATCATGCTGGTCCTGAAATTGGCGTTGCTTCGACAAAGGCCTTAACTTCGCAATTAGAAATATTAGCTCTGCTCACCGTTTTTTTGGGAAGACAAAGAGAAATGAGTTTAGTAATAGGACAAAGAATTTTAAAAGAAATTTTAAGAATTCCAGAGCTGGTAAAGAAAATTTTAGAGAAAAATAACGAAATTCAAGAATTGGCCAAAAAATACAAAGACGCAAATGACTTTCTTTATATTGGTAGAAAGTATAATCATCCAATTGCTCTTGAAGGCGCTTTAAAACTAAAGGAAATTTCTTACATTCATGCCGAAGGATATCCGGCAGGGGAGATGAAGCATGGGCCAATTGCTCTTATCGATGAAAATTTTCCTACCTTTGCTATTTTACCATCTGACAGTGTTTATGAGAAAATGATTTCTAATGTTGAAGAAATAAAAGCAAGAGGAGGAAAAGTTATAGGTCTTGCAACCGAAGGAAACGAAGATATTCAAAAAATTGTAGATGATGTTATCTACATTCCAAAAACCTTAGAAATGCTTACGCCAATTTTAAGCGTTGTTCCTTTACAGCTGTTTGCGTATCATATAGGGGTTCTTAAGGGGTATGACGTTGACAAACCCCGCAATTTAGCTAAATCAGTTACTGTAGAGTAGAAATAAAATGTGCCGAGATCGTTTCTCGGCACATTTTATTTTGCTATAGTGATAAGCCAAAACATTGGTAAACTAAAAAATCTTACACAATCAGTTAATCTAGGGTAGATAAAAAATTTTTGAGCTCTTTTTCGTTTTCAAAAATTAAAGTAAGTTCAATTTTATTATTTACTTCTTTAAGCTTTATATTTTTAATTTTAAGAATTTTTGAAATTTCTTTTTCTAATTTTTGAAATTTTTTTTCTTCTTTATTTATTTTTTCTTTGCTTTTGTTTACTTCTTTTTCCACAGCCCTAACAGGCAATTTTTTTTCAACGATTTCTTTATACACCTCAATTTGTTTATCTTTTTCTACTGAAAGCAAAGCTCTTGCATGACCTTCGGAAATTTCTCTTTTTTCAATGCCATTTTTTATTTCTTCTGGCAAATCTAAAAGTCGAAGATTATTTGCTATCGCTTCTCGGCTTTTTCCTACCATTTTTCCAACTTCTCGTTGAGTTAAATGATATTCCTCGATTAATCTTTTGAAAGCTTTAGCTTTTTCAAGAGGATTTAAATCTTCTCTTTGAAGATTTTCAACAAGAGAGATTGGCAATTCTTCCTCTTTTTCTATTTCCTGAATTATTACTGGTACTTCTTTTAGCCCTATCATTTTTGCTGCTCTTAATCTTCGCTCTCCAGCAATCAATTGATATTCAACTTTTTGGCCGCTTGGCACATCTTTTTCAATCTTCTTTGCAATTAAAGGTTGCAATATTCCATATTTTTCAATAGAATTAGCTAACTCTTTAAGTTCTTTTTGATTAAATTGTTTTCTTGGCTGAAGAGGATTCGGCTTAATTTTATCAGTTTCAATCCAAAAAACACTTTCTTTTTTTTGAGAAATTTCTTTATTTGTTTTTTTGGGAATTAAAGATTCAAGACCGGCCATACAATTAAAATTAGAAATTATAAATTAGAAATTTGAATATTTATTACTTCCTCTGCCAATCTTTCATAAGCTTTTGCGCCTTTTGAATCTGGAGCATATTGAAATATTGTTTTACCATATTTTGGCGCTTCTGCCAATCTGATGCTTCGTGGAATAACTGTTTCAAAAACTTTTCCCGGGAAAGTTTCTCTTACTTTTTTTAAAATTTCTCTTGAAAGGACGTTCCTTTTGTCATACATTGTTAAAAGACCGAATATTTGAGAGAATTCTTTTTTAAGGTTTGTTTCCAGAAGATCAAAAATTTCAAAAAGATCTTCTAAACTCCTTAAAGCGAAAAACTCGCATTGAATTGGCACAATTACTTCATTTCCCGCAACCAAGGCATTCAAAGTTAAAATTCCAAGCGATGGAGGAGGATCTAATAAAATAAAATCATAATTTTTCTCAATTGGCAAAAGTAATTCTTTTAAAACGCTTTCTCTATCTCTTGTCTCTAAAAGTTCAATATTACTTCCAGCAAGATCAGCGCTTGCTGGTGCAATATCAAAATTAAAAAGAGAAGTATTTTTAATAATATCTTTTAAGGGAACTTTTTTAGAAAAACTATGGTAGATATTTAAAGGAATATTTTTAGGATTTAAACCCAGGGAAACTGTTGCATTTGCTTGGGGATCGAGGTCACAAAGTAAAACTTTTTTTCCAAATTTTGCTAAAAAAGCCCCCAAGGATACTGCGGTAGTGGTTTTACCAGAACCTCCTTTTTCATTAATTATAGCTATAACTCGTGCCATATTTTTAGAGAATGATAACAGATTTTTAGGTATTTTTCAAGCTTGGAATTTCTGCTAAATTTTGTTAAATTAATTTTAGAAATCTATGATTTTTGGCCATCAGAAAAATTTAAAAATTTTTTCAAAGATGATCGAAGAAGAAAAATTTCCTCATGCTGTTTTATTTGTGGGGCCAGAAAAAATAGGGAAAAAGAAAATAGCTTTTGAAATTTCAAAATATTTAGAAGGAAATCACCGCCAATTCAAAAATTTTTTTGAATTTTCTCAAAAAGAATGTGGTTGCGATATTTGTGATCTTATTGAAAGAAAAAAATTTCCAGATATTATAGAAGTAAACAGAGAAGAAGAGGGGGAACAAATTTCTATTAAAAAAATAAGAGAAGTTCAAAATCAAGTTTCTTTGTCGTCGCCTTATCATTTTAAGATTAATATTTTAGATCAAGCTGAGAATCTTTCTGAAGAAGCAATTGGAGCTTTATTAAAAACACTTGAAGAACCTCGCGGAAAGACAATTTTTTTTCTTATAACCTCAATGGCTTATCGTCTGCCAAAAACTATTCTTTCTAGAACAGAAATTTTTAGATTTTATCCTCTTTCAAAAAATGAAATTAAAAATTTTTTTGAAGATGTCTTAAAAGAAAAAGAAATAAGCCAAGATTTTATAGATTTTTCTTTTGGAAAGCCTGGATTAGCAAAAGAACTTATTCTTGACAAAAATAGAATATTATATTATAATTCTCTCTTAAAAGAGATAAAAAAAATAGTAAAACTACCAGAATATCAACGCTTAAAGATAGCTGAATTTTTAGAAAAAAATGGCGAAGTTGAAGATTTTCTTTTTTTGAGCGAAAGATGGTTTCGAGATCTATTGTTAAAAAAGCAAAATACTTCTCCTTCATTTTTTTCTTTTTCTTCTAAGGAAAAAGAAACTGAAAAAGAAAGTCAAAATTTTTCTGAGAAAAAATTAAAGGAAATAATTTCTTTAATAGAAAAAACAAAAAATTATTTAAACTTTTCGAATACAAATCAACTTTTAGCCTTAGAAAACTTACTACTTAGAATAGACGCAGATTTACGCTGATAATGCAGATTAGGGCGGAAGATAGTGGATTTGTATGGATCGTTGCATTTAATCTGCGCACTTGCCAGTATCCGCGTTTATTCGCGTAAAAGAATATGTTTCAACAAATAGGTTTAACATTTATTGCTCTTTTTATTGCCTATCTTTGCTTTTTGGGCGTTTTTGGTTTTTTAAAAGATAATTATGGCATTGAAATATCGTTGGGTGAAAATTTATTTATTTCCGAAGATAAAGGAGAAAATTGGGTAGCTTTGGATACGGGGAAACAAACAGATGTAAGTGGAGTAAATTTTGCTTTTGATTCTCAAAATCCTGAGAATCTTTATATGGCCTCTGCTGAGGGAATTTTTGAAAGTTCTAAGGGAAAAAATTTTTCTGCTTCTGCAATTACTCAGTTTAAAGAAGAAGAGAAGCCTGCTCTTATTTCAAATTTTATTCCTGACCCTAAAGAGCCAAATACATTTTATCTTATATCTGAAGAAGTGGGTCAGAATAAACTTTTAGTATCTCATGATAAGGGAAAAACTTTTAGGCTTATTTTTATTGCTGAGGGGAATGATAGGATTAAAACCTTTGCTGTTGATCCTTTCGCTTCAAATAAAATTTACCTTGGAACAGAAGAAGGAGGTTTTTTAAGGAGCGAAGATTATGGTAATTCTTGGAAAAAAGTAATTAAATTCTCTCAGCCAGTAGGAGAAATTGTTCCAAATCCTCATCGAGAAGGTGAAATTTATATTTTACTTTCAAGGGTTGCAAAAGATCCTTTTAACTTTTATAATAATGGCATTCCTGCCAAAGTAAAAATAAGCAATGATTGTGGTTTAACTTTTCAAGCAATAGAAAATAAAATCAATATTTCTAAAGTAAAAAGAGAATTAAGAAATTTGCCAGAAATAAAAGATATAGTAATTGATCCTTCTCAAAACCGAATTTATTTTGTTTCTGATTATTATCTTTTAAGAAGTGTTCATGATCAAATGGAATTAGTAAATTTAGTTTCATTTTCAAAGGAAAATAAAATTACTACCTTTACAGTTGATCCGAAAAATTCTAATATATTATATCTTGGGATAGGAAATTTGATGTATATTTCAGAAAATGGCGGAGAGAATTGGCAAATAGTTGAGCCACCAGCAAAAGGAGAAATAGAAGAAATAAAAATTAATCCCGCAGATCCCGAGACTATTTTAATTTCTGTTAAAAAAACATTCTAAAATTTTATTAAATTATGAGTATTGATAGTTTATTTAAAGAAACAAAAAATTCTTTTCAAAAAACTCTTGATTGGTTTAAAAAAGAAATATCTGCTGTGCGGGGAAATAGAGTAAGTATTGATTTGATTGATGGAATTCTATTGGATTATTATGGAGAAAAGATTTCTTTAAAAGAAATTGCTTCTCTTTCTTTAGTTGATTCAAGAACCATTTCTATTGAACCTTGGGACAAATCAGTAATTTCTAATATTGAAAAAGCTCTCCAAGAATCAAACTTAGGAGGAAATGTGAAAGATGATGGTGGAAAAGTATTTTTTACTTTTTCTATTCAAACTACTGAAGACAAAGAAAAGATGATAAAAATTTTAAGGCAAAAAATGGAAAAGGCTAAGGTAGCTCTGAGAAGAACACGAGATGAAGTGTGGAAAGAAATTCAGGAAATGGAACGAAAAGGAGAAATACCCGAAGATGAAAAATTCAGACAAAAAGATAATCTTCAAAAATTAATTAATGAATTCGAAGATAAGATTGAAGAAATAGAAAAAGCTAAAGAAAAAGAGATTTTAGAATAGAAATAAAGCAAAATTAAAAACGCAAAATCAGTTCTGTGAATGAAACAATAATTTCATTTCACGTTTCGTTTTTTTCACTTTAAGTGAAAAACTCAGCGAATCAAAAAGAAAAATTCAAAGATGATAGGAAGATAATTCTTTTTATATTTTGATATTTGATGGGTGAAAGGAATTTCATTCTTTTCTTCCACCTCGTCTTGCTATTGCAGAACTCAATTTTTGATTTATTTATTATGTCTCCCTTGGTATTACAATTGATTAACTTTGGAGTACCAGAGCATACCATTGTTTTGCTTTTAATGTTGCCAGTAGTTGCTACTTTGATTACATTTGCTCAACAAGTTATTGGTGTTCGGGGTTTTGGTATCTATATTACTTCAATTATTGCTTATGCTTTTGTGGCAACTCAATTAAAATATGGAATTGTAATTTTTTTTGTAGTGCTTCTCGCAGGTACTTTAATGAGACATTTTTTGCGGAAAGTAAGGATTCTTTATTTGCCACGAATGGCAATAATTCTCACATTTGTTGCTTTAGCAGTTTTTTTAATGTTTCTCTTGGGAAGTTTTTTAAATATTGAAGGTTTACAAGCTATTTCTATCTTTCCAATTTTAATTATGACTTTAGTTGTGGAAAGATTTGTAGCGGCCCAAATTGAAAAAGGACCAAAAACGGCAATCTTTATGACGCTTGAAACACTGATTTTAGCAATAATCTCTTATTTCCTTATTGAATGGACATGGCTTCAGCAAATACTTTTAGATTGGCCTCTTATTTCTCTGTTAGTGCTTTTTTTAATAAATTTTGGATTAGGCCACTGGACGGGCCTTCGTATTTCAGAATATTTCCGTTTTCGAGAATTAATCGAATATTTACCCAAAAAATAAGCTTATATTAAACTAATTTGAAAAATTTAAAATTGTCTTCTTTATGCTATGCGTGGAATTTTAGGCGTTAATGCTCGAAATCAAAAATATTTACATTCTTCCCGGAAAGGCAAAAGGATTTTAGATTCAAAACTGCTCACAAAAAAAGTTTTAAGCGAAGCTGGTCTTCCAGTTTTGGAAACGCTTGCTGTTATTAAAACAAGATCCGAACTTTTAAAATTTAATTGGGAATTTTTACCTAATGCTTTTGCTTTAAAACCAAACCGCGGATTAGGAGGAGAGGGAATTATTGTAGTTTATGGAAAAAAGAAAAATACTTTAGAGCCCACCTGGATTAAATCCGATGGTTCTTTGGTTAGTAAAAAAGAACTTGAGTTACATATATTTGATATTCTTGAAGGAAATTTTTCCTTATTTTCTTTACCAGATGTGGCCTTTTTTGAAGAAAGAGCAAAAGTTTCAAAAGAATTAAAACCTTATTCTGCAAAAGGAATTCCAGATATTAGAATAATAGTTTTTGAGAAAGTGCCGGTAATGGCAATGCTTCGTTTGCCAACGCCAGAATCAAGGGGCAGGGCAAATCTTCACCAAGGAGCAATTGGAGTAGGCATCGACCTTGAAACAGGTTTAACAACAAGTGCTTTTTGGCACCAAAAACTTATAGATTACTATCCAGGAACAAGATATCTTTTGAGGGGCATAAAAATTCCTTATTTTAAAAAAATTCTAGAGTTAGCCGTTCTTGCTCAAATCGCTACTGGTATAAATTTTTTAGGAGTAGATATCGCTATTGATCGTGACAAAGGACCGGTTATTTTTGAATTAAATGCGAGACCTGGTCTTTCTATTCAAATGGCAAATTTAGCAGGACTCGAAGAACGACTTCAAAGGGTAAAAGGCCTTAAAATTAAATCAAAAGAAAAAGGAGTAAGATTAGCACAGGAACTTTTTGGTTCCTCTAAAGAAGATTTTCCTCCGGAAATAATTTCAAAAGAAAAAAAAGAAATGGAAAATTTATCAGATCGAAAAATTTTAGGACCAATAGAGGAAGTAGAAATTATCACAAATAATGAGAATGAACAACGCTATAAAACTTTAGCAAAAATTGATACTGGCGCTTGGAGAAGCGTTATTTCTTTTGATATCGCTAAGAAATTAAAAATTGAAGAAACTTCTAATTTTAAAATAGTAAAGTCTACCCTTGGAGAAGAAATCAGGACCATTGTACCACTTTCATTTATTTTAAAAGGAGAAAGAATCGATACCGAAGTGTCGTTAGCTGATCGTTCTTCAATGAAGTATGAGATGCTTATTGGGCGTCGAGATTTAAAAAATTTTATTATAGACCCAGCTAAAAAAATTAACAAAGAGTAAATTTATGAAAATTAAAGACCTTTCTTCTCTAAAATCTTTTTTTAAAACAATCAAAACACCAATTTTAGGAGCTAGCGTTTATGGCTTTGAAAGGCTGGGCCCAGAAGAATTTTTTTCAGACTATCAACTTTTATCGCTTTATCAAAGTAAAGAGACTGATTTAATAAAAAAAGATTTACCAATTTTTTGTCTTGAAGAAAAAATAGGGAAAAGAATAAGACCTCGAAATGCTTCTTCTTTGCTTTGTCATCCAGAAACTCAAAAGTATTTAAGAAATTTTAAAAATCCTACTATACTTCTTTATAAATCTTCAAGAAGGATAGAAGAATTATCAAGAAAATTAAATTTTAATATTGCAATTTCTCCTTCTCATTTTGGAAAACAACTTTTTGAAGATAAAATAAAATTTAGAGAAATAGCTCAAAAAATTGGTGTTCCTCCTACGCCTGGTAGAACTATTTCTTTTTCTTTTTTAAAAAATTCTTCTTTTTCAAGTTTAAAAGAAGAGTTTGGTTTTCCCTTTGTTTTGCAACATCCAAGAAGGGGAGGTGGCAAGGGAACTTTTTTTATTAAAGATGAAGAAGATCTTAAAATAGCTAAAAAAACGCTTGCAAACCCTCCTACTCAAAAAGTAATTGCAGCTAAGTTTGTTAAAGGCCCAACTCCTTCGATTACTGGTTGCATAACTCGATTTGGGGTTTTGTCTACAAGGCCCCAATATCAAATTTGCGATGTTCCAATTCTTTATCAAAGACCTGATGGAGCAGGGCTTTTTTGCGGACATGATTGGTCAGCTTCAGTTTTTTCTCAAAAAATCTTAAAAGAAGCGAAAGAAATAGTTGAAAAAGTAGGGAATTATTTTAAAAGTCAAGGTTATAAAGGTATTTTTGGGCTTGATTTTATTTTAGATGAAAAAGAACAAAAACTTTATTTAACAGAATGCAATCCACGATTACTTGGTTCTATGCCTACTTTACATATGGTTCAAATAGCAAATGGTGAGTCACCCATTATTGCTTTTCACTTGCTTGAATTTTTAAGTATTCCTTATGATATTGATATTCAAAAAATAAACAACTTGATGTGGCAAAAGAAAGAAGGAGCTCAAATGTTCTTACATAATCATTTACAAAGTAAAGCAACACAAGAAGGAGAGCTTGAACCGGGAGCATATAAGGTGCAAAGTGCAAAATACAAAATGCAAAATAATAATTTAAGGTTTAAAAGCGAACTTCAATTTATTCGGTCTGGATATAAATTTTGCCATCTTCAGGCTAAAAATGAATTTCTTTTAACTGACGGGATTCAAAAAAAAGGAACAAAGCTTCAACCATTTCAAAGACTTTGTCGAGTAGTAGCTAAAAAAAGAGTTTTAGATGAAAGTTTAAAAGATCTTTTACCAGAGACAAAAGAATTTATAAATTTAATTTCAGAGAATTTAAAGCTGGTTTCAACTACAAAATTCTAATTTTTATGTCGCCCGAGCTTTTAAGAAAAAAATATCCAAAATTTATTTATAAATCTTTTTCTTTCAATTTAAAAGAAAGTAATTTAAATATTATTTTTGACTTTAGAATTCCGCCAGATTTAAAATTTTCGCCGAAAATAAGAATAGCTAAAGTAAACGAAGGCCGATTGAGGAAAATTAAAAAAGAAGTTCTCGAAAACCTTATTTTAAATTTAGGAATGATTGAGTCTTTTAGTTATTGGAAAGCAACTTGTTCTCCAGAGATAGAAATAGACGCTGGCTATTTGAAAAAAGAGCAAGCGAGATGGTGGGAGGAATTAATTTTAAAAGGAATGGGCCAATTTTTTTTTGAAAATAAAATTGATTTTACCAAAAAAAATTTTTTAAAAATTTATTCCTTAAAAAAGGAGTCACTCTTAAAGCCAATCAATTTAAAATTAAAAAATAGGACAATAATTCCGATTGGTGGGGGAAAAGATTCAATAGTAACTTTAGAATTATTAAAAGAAAGCGGTGAAGATTTTACTACTTTCGCCTTAAACCCTACAAGAACCATTAAAAAAATAATCAAAATTGGCAGTCAAAATTCTCCTTTGATTGTCGAGCGAAAAATAGATCCTAAAATTTTAAAACTTAATCAAAAAGGATATTTAAATGGCCACACTCCTTTCTCTGCTTATTTAGCTTTCCTTTCTGTACTTTGCGCAGTCATTTTTGATTTTAAATATATTGCTTTTTCTCAGGAAAGAAGCTCGAACGAAGGAAATGTAAAATATCTTGGAAAGACCATCAATCATCAATATTCAAAAAGCTTTGAATTTGAAAAAAAATTCAGAGAATATCTTAAAAAATACTTAGTAAGTGGCATTGAATATTTTAGCTTTTTGCGGCCATTATACGAACTTCAGATTTCAAAATTATTTTCAAAATATTCTCAGTATTTTCCTATTTTTTTAAGCTGTAACGAAGCTTATAAAACTTATTCAGGAACAAAAAAACCAAAGAAAAAATGGTGCGGTCAATGTTCAAAATGTTTGTTTATTTATAGTAGTCTTTACCCATTTATAGAAGATAAAGAATTAATAGAAATTTTTGGAGAGGATCTTTTTGAAAAAAGGAATCTTTTAGCAATTATGCAAGAATTAATTGGGCAAAAAGGATTCAAACCTTTTGAATGTGTTGGAACAAAAAAAGAAAGTCTTATTGCTTTTTATTTAAGTTGGAAAAAAGCAAAAGCAAATGGAAAACAACCATTTTTATTGAAATACTTTGAAAGAGAAATTTTACCTACTAAATCTTCTTTTAACTTTGAAAAAGAATCAAAGAAATTAATGGAATCTTTTGGGAAAAATCATTTTTTACCTCCTGAATTTCAGCAGATATTTAAAAAGAAGATGCAAACTTTAACGAACAGGGATAAATAGCCAATAGCACGAGAATATTTCTCGTGCTATTTTAAAAAGATTCATTATGAGCCCTTTTTTATTGTGTTTTGAGAAAAAACATTGTATTATAAACACAAAGGTTAACCTAACTAAAATAAAATAAAAGACAGCTTTCTTTTATTTTGTTGAGGTTTTTTGAGTTTAATAGTTAATATTAATAAAAAATTAGGTAAGGAATAAATATAAAAAACAGAACTTCTGTCCTGTTTTATATAGATAAATATTATATAAACTCAAAAAACCAATAAAGACTAAAATGAAGAAA
>DAOSAR010000007.1:0-5167 GCA_035360455.1 Candidatus Pacearchaeota archaeon
TTTGGCACCTCTACTTCGTAACCTGCTGGTTCATTTTGGATAATCTTTTTGCCGTTTTGAATTACTACCTTTACTCCTTCTGGTATCACATCTTTTGGTTGCTGATTTCCCCACCAAAAATAATACATTCCTCCGCTAATAAGGATTAGAGCAATTATAATTATAGATATAGTTGTTTTCTTTGACATAAGCTTTATAGAATTATCTTGAATTAAAAAATTTTACAATTAATTTAATGCCCGTAGGAATTTATTTAAAATTCTACGGGCATATTTTTAAGTGTTAGGTTGGGAGTTAGAGTCTTATTTTGTTCATTTTAAAAAAATTTTAAAAGATTTGCAAATTTTAAAAGAAAAAGAAATTCTAAGAAGTTGGAAAAATAAAACCCCTCACCTTTGCGAAGGTGAGGGGTTATAACTTTTTAGTTTTACTCTATTATTTATCTTGTGATACTATCGCTCAATCTTTAGGGATTACGCATGCAATAAGTATAAGGACCGTTGGTCGTCGCCTCACTGATATCTAGAGTAGTACTATCGTCAGTCTTAGTATTGCAATCACACTTATCTTGCGCTGGCCAGTCTGTGTCATAATCATTATTTAGGGCTTTGCTTTTTGTCTCAAGTTTTGCCATCAACGCATAGTTTGAACCGGCACCGGTCGTATCGTCGCAATAAGTGTATACGTAAGTAGTACCTCCAAGCGGATCTTGGGGAATGCTAGTGAGATATCCTTTGTTTCTCAATAATGTTGCCATCGCTGTGTAGTCACAGTCATTAGCTGCTATACTGCAACAATCTGTTCCGACAGCTTGGCCCGTACCACAATCACCTGTATAAGGATAATGTCCTGTTTCGCTATTATACATTGCCAAAGCATTTCTTAACTCATCAAACTCTTGCACCCTTCTTGCATCTCTTGCCTGAAGCTGAGCACCAGTAGTGGTAGCAATAATAACGGCTGCCAAAATGGCGATAATGGCAATAACAATCAATAACTCAATTAAGGTAAAACCAGATTTATTTTTTTTCATAATCATAAATTTTAACGACAGATACAATAATAAGGAGTAGGAGTATCAGTACAGTCAATAGTAGCGTCATCATAGCAAATATCTGATTCATCTATGTCGTTAGCAAGCATTCTATTGTTTTCATCTTCTAGTTTAGCCTGTAAAACAACTCTTGGCACGCCATTTTTCGTTCCTTTCCCGTAACCATAAGGATCACCATCTTTAGGATCTGTTGGCAAAACAGAAAGTTCTCCATCAGTTACCAAAGGGTCAAGAGTGTCCGGATACGAACCATTCTTACTATAATACATCGAGAGGGCAGTGCCAATCTCATCAAGATCAGAAATTCTTCTTGAATCACGAGCCTGAACAGTAGCTCCTCCGGTAGAGGCAATAATAATGGCTGCTAAAATTGCAATAATAGCAATAACAATCAATAACTCAATTAAGGTAAAGCCAGATTTATTCTTCTTTTCCATAAATCTAATTATTTTATATTAAACTTAACGACCTTTAAAGTTTACTAATTAAAAATTTGTTAATTAGTAAATATCAATTAAATAATTTAAATAGTTTTATTAAAATTTTCGTCTTTTTTGAAAAAATTGTCAAGTTATAACTTTTTTAATATTTCTTTTTCTTTTTTACGCATTTCTTTAGTGTCTTCAGTGTTTTGATGGTCATAGCCAAACAAATGCAAAAGCCCATGAACGAAAACGAACGCTAATTCTTCTTCAAAACTTTTTCTAAATTTCTTTGCATTTTTTTTGATTTTTGAAGGACAAAGTAAAATTTCTCCAAGGGTTTTTGGAGCCTCTGGCGATTGAATGAATACTAATTCCTTTTTAGTTGGTTTTTTTATTTCTTCATCAGAAAAAGATAAAACTTCGGTCACCTGATTTTTCCCAGCGTACTTTTTGTTAATGTTTCTCATCCTGTCTTGTCCTATCAGAACAACCTCTACTGAGACATCGTCTTTTCTTTTTTCAACTTCAAAAACCTTTCTTGCGATTTTTTCAAAAAAATCCTGAGAAATATTAAAAGTGGTAAGATTAGCTAAAGAAGTAATCATTATTTAATTTTTGATTTTTGATTTATTCTTTTTAGGGCTTTTTCTCTCTTTTCTCTTTCATTTAGAGGAGGTTGATAATATTGCCTCTTTTTTACTTCTTGCAAAATACCACTCATTCTTAGTTTTGAGGAAAATCTTCGAACTAACGAAAAAGTAGTTTCTTTTTGTTTTTTTCTAACTTCGACCATATTTTTAGATTTTTATTTTTAAAAAGTGGGCGCGGATGGAATCGAACCATCTGCCTCTGCTTTATCAGAGCAGCGTTCTAGCCGGTGAACTACGCGCCCAAATTTTATATAGACTTTATATTATATAAGAATTTAAAAAGGAATTCAACTTTTTAAAAAATAAAAACTATCTCTGCTGGTGCAAGAGATAGTTATCAGTTAAATTTAGCGGCTTTATCGAACCAGCCTAGATCGAATTTTAAAGGAACCCCGAAAAATCTTTCAAGATTTAACAGGTAAACCTCGACCAACTCCTGATAGTTTAAAAGCAGAATTCTCAGCCTTTAAACTAGTCAACAAAATTCTAAAAGAATTGTTCCATCGACAGGTTCCCCTACCGATGCCTTGTTACGACTTCACCTTGGTTACCGACCTTACCTTAACCCCGCTGAGCGGGGCTTTGGGTACTGCCGACTTCCCTGGTGTGACGGGCGGTGAGTACAAGGTTCGGGGACATATTCACCGCGGCATGGCTGATCCGCGATTACTAGCGATTCCGGCTTCATGAGGTCGGGTTGCAGACCTCAATCCGAACTGGGACCAGTTTTGGTGGGATTAGCTCCGCCTTACGGCTTAGCGAACCCATTGTACTGGCCATTGTATCACGTGTGCCGCCCAGGGCGTAAGGGCCATGCGGATTTGGCGTCATCCCCTCCTTCCTCCTGTAAAAACACAGGCAGTCTCGTTTGATACGTAAAACAAACGATAAGGGTTGCGCATGATACCCCATTTAAGGGAGCATCTCAAGACTCATGCTGACGACAACCATGCAGCACCTGTGCCAGATTCCGAATTGACGGTCCTCTTTGATTTCTCACAGAGTACACTCTGGCATGTCAAGCCCTGGTAAGGTTCTTCGTTTGTCGTCGAATTAAGCCACGTGATCCACCGCTTGTGCGAACCCCCGTCTATTCCTTTGAGTTTTAACCTTGCGGCCGTACTTCCCAGGCGGCTGACTTAACGCGTTAGCTTTGCCACTTGAAGGGTCGACACTCCAAATAGCTAGTCAGCATCGTTTAGGGCGTGGACTACACGGGTATCTAATCCGTATCGCTCCCCACGCTTTCGTCCCTCAGTGTCAGGAATGCCCTGGTTGGCTGCCTTCGCTTTCGGTGTTCCCCACGGTATCAACGGATTTCACCCCTACACCGTGAGTTCCACCAACCTCTAACACCCTCTAGCCCTGCAGTTTTTCCCGCACTTCTTTGGTTAAGCCAAAGCTTTTAACAGGAAACTTGCAAAGCCACCTACGGACTCTTTACGCCCAGTAATTCCGGATAACATTTGAGGCACTCGTATTACCGCTACTGCTGGCACGAGTTTAGTCACCTCTTATTCCTAGAGTACCGTCAACCAATGTAAACATTGGTTTCTTCTTCTAGAAAAGCGGTTTACAATCCGAAGACCTTCTTCCCGCACGCGGCGTCGCTCGGTCAGGCTTTCGCCCATTGCCGAAGATTCTCGACTGCTGCCTCCCGTAGGAGTGGGAACCGTGTCTCAGTTTCCCTGTTGGGGATCGTGCTCTCACACCCCCTACCCGTCATTGCCTTGGTAGGCCATTACCTTACCAACAAGCTGATGGGACGCAGACCAATCATAGAGCGAATTGCTCCTTTACCCTTCAATTGCTCTCAGGGACCATTTGGAATTACCCCACCTTTCGATGGGCTATGCCAAACTCTATGGTATGTATCTACGTGTTACTAACCCGTTCGCCGCTATTTAGCTTTTTCTTGCGAAAAAGCTAAATCGCTCGACTTGCATGCCTCATCCACGCCGCCAATGTTCATCCTGAACCAGGATCAAATTCTCAAAAAAATAAAATAGACTGGTTCGATAAAACCACTAAATTTTTAAAGGACAATCTATTCAAACTCTATTTTTGGATATCAAAAAAAAATAAAAATGTCAAGATCTAAAATCTTTTCTTTTTAAATTATTTTAATTATTCCGAGAAACCCGAATTAAACCAGAACAAGGAACAATTTCAATGCTTTGCTTTTCCAATTCATCTAAAAATAGATTAACTCCCAACGAATCAGATGAAATATGACCAGCAATAACTACATTTAAATTCGCCGCTTCAGCCTCTTTTTTATGAATTTCAGAAATATGCATTCCTACAATTGTGCCAATTCCTGCTTGGGCCATTTTTTCATAAAGTTTTGGAGAACCCTCAGTTCCGCCAGTAATCTCAGTTAAAGCAATTTTACCACACCTATTTTCTTCGCTCCCAACAAAAATTTTTGGCCCAGCTCCAATTTTTGTAGCTTCTTTGTATTCAGGAATTTCTTTTAAAATTTCTATTAAATCCTCTAATCTTTCTGGCTTCTTTTCTTCAATCTTTTCTTTTAAAAATTTTGCTGCTAAATTATCGCAAGGCGTATGAATATTAATTAAATTAACCCCTAAAAGCTTTGCTGCGTCAACAGTTCTTTGATGATTTGCGCTATTTACCCCTCGAGCCACTTCGGAAATTCTTTCCTTTGTTAATTTCTCAGCGATATTAACAGGTAAACCATATAAATTTAAAACATCGATTTGGAGATCCATTACATCAGCTAAATGGGCTAAAGCTTTTCCTATTGGATGGTGAGCAATAATTAAATCAATATCTCTAAGTTCTTTTGCTATTAGAATTTCAGCTGGTTCAATATCAATACCAACCAAAACTTTTTTAATTTTTTTATCAGTGGCAATATGATGAATGCGAGAATCAAGATAAGGATTAGTTAAGCTTTCAATATCTACTTCTTCTTTTTCCCTTTCAGAAAGTTTTTCGTATTTTTCTTTTTTCTGGGCTAATAATTTTTCTATTGCTTCAGTTCCACGAAAATCAGCTTCTATTCCCATTTG
>DAOSAR010000007.1:5267-13271 GCA_035360455.1 Candidatus Pacearchaeota archaeon
GATTATAGCATTTTTTGTTGGTTTTGTAATATAAATATCTCCGTTAAAATTATTAAACTTTTCAGCTGCTTCTAATGTTTCTTTATAATTTTTAAAACCTGCAAAAAGAGATGGACCAGATCCAGACATTCCAATTTCAACTGGTTGAAACTTTAAAAGATCTTGATAAACCAATTTTACATCCGGACAAAGATTGCTTGCTATCTCAAAAAAATTTTTTCCTGTTTTATCATAAAGAAAATAAATTTTCTTTGTTTCTAACCTTTTATGAGGTCTTAATATTAAATAAAAGTTACTTTTATTTTTTAAAGATAAAGGAGTAATTTTTTCTCCAAATCCCTCTACCTTGCATTTCCCTCCATAAATAAAAAAAGGAACGTCGCATCCTACTTTAAAACCAATTTCAGCTAATTTCTTTTTTGAAAGGTTAAGGTTAAAAAGTTTGTTTATAGCAAAAATTGTTCCTGCAGCATCGCTACTTCCTCCTCCAAGACCAGCTGAAATAGGAATAGTTTTTTGAAGATGAACTTTAAAAGGAAATTTTCTATTAAGATTTTTTTCCATCTCTTCTTTCGCTTTTAAAATAAGATTTTCTTTTAAAGAAGAAATATAATTTCCGGTAAATTGGAATTTTTTACTTTTTTCAAAAATTAAATAATCTGTCAAATTTATTGATTGGATAATACTGTTTATATAATGAAAACCAGAGTTTGATTTTCCTAAAATTTTAAAAGTTAAATTAATTTTAGCATTTGCCTCGCAAAAAATTTTTTTCATAAAAAGTTTTCAACTATTTTAAAGTCATCTTTCGTAGTCACTTTTATATTTTTATAAGAGCAAGGAACAATTTTTACTCTTTTTCCCAATCTCTCAACCAAAGAAACGTCATCGGTTCCGTAGAATCCATCATCTTTTGCCTTGTTAAAAGCCTCTTTTGCTAAACAATATTCAATTGCCTGAGGAGTTTGAGCAAGCCAAAGATTTTTTCTTGAAATAGTTTTTATTATAAAATTATTTTTATTACCTTTTTTTAAAGTATCTTTTAAGGGCTGAGCCAAAAGAGCTGTATGGCATTTTTTACCAACTTTTATCAATTCAGAAATTTCTTCTACGGAAACTAAGGGATTAGCAGCGTTATGAAATAAAATTAAATCTCCTTTTTTTGCTCCAGTTTTTTCTGTCATTTTTAAGCCTGCCATTGCCGAATCTTGACGTTCTTTTCCTCCTTTGGTTATTGATATTATTTTTTTAAAATGGTATTTTTGAATAATTTTTTGAAAAGAGAAAAAATCAATTTCTCGAGAAACTAAAATAACTTCATTTATTTGGGGATGTTTTTCAAAAATAGAAAATGTCCAATAAATTAATGGTTTTTTCTTAATCGGAAGAAGAACTTTATTAATAGAACTCCCTACTCTTTTACCTTTGCCTGCGGCGAGAATTACTGCAATATTTTTTTGCTTTTGCATAATTTAAATCTCTAAAAAATTAAATATTATTTTTACTATCCATACTTTGGATAGCAACATTTTTTATATTTTTTCCCCGAACCACAAGGGCATGGATCATTACGCCCAGGTCTTTTTGTACGAGGTTCTTGATTGGGAATGTGAGATGATGGTAATTGATTTACGTTTTTGGAAATAAAATTCTGGGATTGAAATTGAGGTTTAATTTGAATTTTTAAAATTATATCTACCGTTCTTTTCTCAAAGTTTTCTAAAAGTTCTTGAAACATTTTATGACCTTCTGTCCGGTAAGCAACCAATGGATCAATTTGACCATAGGCGCGTAAATTTACGCTATCTCGCAAAGCATCCATATTTTCTAAATGTTCCATCCAAAGAGTATCTAAAGTTTGTAAACTTATAAGTTTTGCTACTAAATTAAAATTCCCATCCAATTCTTTTGCCTTTTCTTCAAGAGCTTTTTTCTGAACGGGCTCCTGAATCCATTTTTCAATTTCTTCCTTCCAATCTTGAATTTTTAACATTTCTTCCCTTTTTTGATAAATTTTTGTTCTTTGTTTATTTAAAACATCATCAAAATCTAAAAGGCGCTTTCGGATATCAAAATTATATCCTTCAATTTTTGCCTGGGCTGATTCAATCGTTCGGGAAATCATTTTATTCTCAATGGGCATATCCTCTGGAAAATCAAAATACTCAAGAAGTGTTTTTATTTTATCCCCTCCAAAAATTCTAATTAAATCGTCCTCCAAGGAAACAAAAAATTGTGATGAACCAGGATCTCCTTGTCTACCTGCCCTTCCTCTTAGTTGATTATCAATTCTTCTTGCCTCGTGACGTTCTGTACCAATCACATGAAGTCCTCCTAATTTTTTTATTTCTTCTGCTTCTTTTTGATCAGGAGGATTACCGCCAAGAATAATATCAACTCCTCTTCCTGCCATATTAGTTGCTACAGTAACTTTTCCTTTTCTACCTGCTTGAGCAATAATCGCTCCTTCTTCTTCGTGATGTTTTGCATTTAAAATTTGGTGAGGAATACCTTCAATATCTAAAAGTTTACCCAAATATTCATTTTTTTCAATTGAAGTTGTGCCGACTAAAATTGGCTGACCTTTCTCGTGTTTTTCTTTAATCTCTTTTACCGCTGCCTGAAACTTTCCCTTTTCAGTTTTAAAAATCTTATCAGGCAAATCTTTTCTAATCATGGGCTTATGAGTAGGGATTATTACTACATCAAGTTTGTAAACCTTATCAAATTCTTCAGCCGAGGTAGCAGCTGTTCCAGTCATTCCAGCTAATTTTTTGTACATTCGAAAATAGTTTTGAAAAGTAATTGAAGCTAAAGTTTTTGATTCGGCTTGAATGGGTACCCCTTCTTTTGCTTCAATTGCCTGATGAAGACCGCCTTCCCATCGCCTTCCTGGCATTAATCTTCCGGTAAATTCATCAACAATAATAACTTTTCCATCCTTAACAACATAGTCCTTATCTCTTTTAAAAAGAGCTTGAGCGCGAAGAGCTTGCTCTAAATAATGCAAATACTGAATTCCCCTTTCTTCATAAATATTTCCCATACCCAATATTTTTTCAACTTTTTCAATCCCCTCCTCGGTTAAGGTTACCGCTCTCATTTTTTCATCGATTTCATAATCGGTGCCTGAATTAAGTTTTGGGATAATGCGAGCGAACTCTTGATACCATTTTGAACTTTCAGTATCGGGTGCAGAAATGATTAAAGGTGTCCTTGCTTCGTCAATTAAAATTGAATCAACTTCATCAATAATAGCAAAATTAAAGCCTCTTTGGACCTGCTGAGACAAATCATAAACCATATTATCTCTTAAATAGTCAAAACCAAATTCATTATTTGTCCCATAAGTAATATCAGCCAAATAGGCTTCTTTTCGAGAAACCGGTCTTAAAAAATCTTCTACTACTCTAAAACTGCCAAGTTCATCTCTAATTTGATCTTTTTCATTATCGGGTTTTTTATATTCTGGATCATAAAGAAATGATTGTTCGTGATTTAGGCAGCCAACGGAAAGTCCTAACAAATTATAAATTTGTCCCATCCAAACAGTATCACGCCGAGCTAAATAGTCATTTACAGTTACTAAATGACATCCTTTTCCTTCAAGGGCATTTAAATACAGTGGCGCTGTTGCTGCAAGCGTTTTCCCCTCTCCTGTTTTCATTTCAGCAATTCTTCCTTGGTGTAAAGCAATTCCGCCCATTAATTGAACATCAAAATGGCGTTGTTTAAGTGTTCTTTTTGATGCTTCTCTTACAAGAGCAAAAGCCTCAGGTAAAATATCATCAAGCGTTTCTCCGGATTTTATTCTTGACTTAAACTCTTGGATTTTTTCTTTTATCTTTTCATCAGATAATTTTTCAAATTCCAGATCGAGAGAGTTTATTTTATTAACAATTGGTTGAATGTTTTTGAGATATTTTTCATTGGCGTCCCCAAAAATTTTGTTGAAAATTGAAGCCATAAAACTTATTGATTTTTAGAATCTAAAGGTTTAGAATATTTAATATTAAATAATAAAATCTTTATTAATGATGGAGAACTGGGAAAAAATATATTTTAATCCAAAGCTTAAAAAAATTCAAATTCAAAGAAGCCGAATTAATCAATTAATTCGGGCGTTTTTTAAAAAACGAGGTTTTTTAGAGGTAGAAACAGCTACTCTTGTTAAGTGTGCAGGTCAGGAACCTTACATTACTCCAATGAACGTTAGTTTTGAGGATGAAAGAAATAGAAAATATAAGGGGTATTTAATTACCTCGCCAGAATATTCTCTAAAAAAATTATTAGTCGCTGGCTTTGAAAAAATTTTTGAAATCACCAAGGTTTTTCGATCAAATGAAAGCTTTGGAGGCATTCATAATCCTGAATTTACAATGATTGAATGGTATCGAGCTCGCTCTAATTATAAAGAAATTATGAAGGATACTGAGGAATTGGTATGTTTTTTGAACCAAAAAATCAACAATTCAAATTATTTAATTTATCAAAATAAAAAAATAAATTTAACTCTTCCTTGGCCAAGATTAACAGTAAAAAAAGCATTTTTAAAATATACTGATATTGATTTAGATAAATGTCAAAATTTAAAGAATTTTAAAAAAGAGATTAAAAGAAATAAAAACTTAAAAGATTTAGTCAATGACAATGACGACTGGAATGATATTTTTTGTAAAATTTTTATTGATAAAATTGAACCTTCCCTACCCAAAGATAGGCCAATTATCCTTTACGATTATCCTCTGCCCCAAGCTGCTTTAGCAAAAAGGAAAAATAAAAATAGTTTTTATGCCGAACGATTTGAGGTCTTTATTGCTGGAATAGAATTAGCTAATGCTTTTTCAGAACTCACTGATCCTAAAGAGCAATATAATCGTTTCAAGAAGGAGCAAAACTTGAGAAAAAAATTAAAAAAGGAAATTATTCCTATTGACAAAGATTTTATTCGTGCATTAGAATTGAAAATGCCTCCATCGGGGGGTATAGCTTTGGGAATAGATAGATTGCAAATGCTTTTATTAAATATAAAAGATATAAATGATTTATTGCTTTTCCCCGCTAAACAAATTTTTAATAAAAGTTAAAAAATATATGATTTCTACATCTGATTTTCAAAAAGGAATAGTTATAAAAATACAATCTGAACCTTGGATGATTGTTAATTATGAATACACTCATCCTGGCAAAGGAGCATCTTTTGTTAGAACAAAATTAAGAAATTTAAAAACTGGAAAGTTATTAGAAAGAACTTTTAAATCTGGAGAAAGATTTGAAGAGGTTGAATTAGAATTTAGAAAAGGCACTTATTTATATAGCGACCGAAGAAATTCTGTTTTTCAATTAAAAGAGAGCAAAGAAAGAATTTCTCTTCCTTTAGAACTTACTCAAGATAAAATTAAATATTTAAAACAAGGCTCAGAGGTTGATTTAATTTATATAGATGGAAAACTTTCAGATCTTAATATTCCAATAAAAGTAGATCTTAAAGTTGCTGAGTCACCGCCAGATTTTAAAGGAAATACTGCTGGATCAGCTTTTAAATTGGTAAAATTAGAAACAGGATTAAACGTGGAAGTTCCTATTTTTATTAAAGAAGGAGAAATTATTCGAATAAATACAGAAACTGGAGAGTATGTTGAAAGAGTAAGTCAAAAATAAAAAGTTAACGAGCTTTATATTCTTTTAATTCTCTTTGAAGTTTGTCTTTAAGGTCAGTAATTGCAAGATAGATATCATCTTTCCTTGATTCACAATGAATGAGTTTTCCTGGTAAGGGCAAATTAATTTCTGCTCGAAAAATATCTCCCTTTCGATGGTGTTTAGTAATTTTTTCTACTTCAACTTCAGCTCTAAGAGGAAAATTAATTTTTTTAATAAATCTCTCGCAACTATTAATTCTTTCTTCAATATAATTTCTTAAACTCTCTGTTAGTTGAATATTATTACTTTTTATTTGAATTTCCATAAATAAATTTTATAAACCCCGTCCTTTTTGTTGCGAAAAGAGACGGGGTTTTATAGATTAAAGACTTTATTTACAACTTTTCCTACTTGTTCTTTTTTTTGTATTTTTCTTTGTAGCCTTTTTTGTAGCTTTTTTCGCTTTTTTACTTTTCTTTACAGTCTTTTTTGCTTTTTTTGTAGCCATTTTTTTTAATTTTTAATAAAATGAGCTTGCAAATAGTCGACCTTGCTTATTTCGCTAATTTTTTAGCGATTACTATTTGCATTATTATTTACATAAATTATTTCTTCTTCTAATTGAATCCCAAATTTATCTCTAACTCTTTGCTTAATTAAACTTATTAAAATTAAAACATCTTCAGCCGTTGCGTTTGCAATATTAATAATAAAATTAGGATGTTTTTCAGAAACTTGCGCCCCGCCAATAATCTTTCCTTTTAAATCACATTCACTTATTAAATAAGCAGCAGGTATGTTTCCTCTTTTTTCAAACTGCTTTAGGTCAGGAAATTTTTCTAATAATTTTAAATCATTATTTGTAATTTGATAATTTTTAAATACACTTCCTGCAGATGGATATTCTAAAGGATGATGCTCTTTTCTAAATTTTAAATGTTCTTTTATTTTGGTTTGAATTTCTTTTTTATCGCCTTTTGACAATTGAAATTCTGTTTCAATTATAATATATTTTTTCTTTTTTTTAAATATAGAATTTCGATATGAAAATTGACAATCTTCTTTTTGAAAAATTTGAGATTTAAAATTTTCTGTATCAAAAGCTTTTACTAATTTAGTAATATCAGCTATTGATCCATCAAAAGCACCGGCGTTACCATACACCGCTCCTCCAACTTCTCCAGGAATCCCTGCTGCCCATTCAAGACCTGTAAGCTCTTTTCCCAAAGCAATATTTACTAATTGATTTAAAAAGATTCCTGCACCAGCTAAAATTATTGTATCTTTAATCTTATAATTTGTGTTTTGAATTTTTATTACGATCCCTTTAAATCCATCATCAGAAAATAAAATATTGCTTCCTCCTCCTAAAACAAAAAAAGGAATTTTTTTCTTATAAGCAAATTGAAGAGCTTCTTTAATTTCATCTTCATCTTTTACTATTGTAAAATAGTTTGCTTTTCCTCCTATTTTAAAAGTTGAATAATTTTTTAAAGAAACGTCTTTTTGAATTTTAAGCATAAAAATTACGAAACTTAAAGGAAGCTTAAATACCATTTAACTATTTCTTCTCCAAAAAATAATACTATAAGAGTAGCAGGAGCTAAAAAACAACCAAAAGGAATTTCACTCTTCATTGTTTTTTTATGAAGTACCATTAAAATAAGTCCTACCAAAGCACCTGTAAAAAAAGCAAGACAAAGAGCAACTAAAATATTAGGAAAAGAAAGAAAAATACCCATAAAAGCTACTATTTTTACGTCGCCAAAACCCATTCCTTTTCCCTTGGTAATCAAAATTAAAAAAATGAAAAAAAGCGCCGCTCCAAATCCTGCAAAAAAAGGATAATACCAATTAGATAATTTTCCCATGTGCCAGTTAAGAATTTGATAAATAATCGAAAAAGCAATCGCAGGATAAATTATTTCATCAGGTACAATCATATATTTCAAATCAGTCATAAATATAACAACCAAACAACTAACAATTAAAAGTTCGCAAAAAAGCAATAATATATTTTGAAGGTTAAAATTTGAAATTTCATTGAAAATTGAAAATTGAAAATTGAAAATTAAGAGAAATAACAAGCCGGTTATTGTTTCTATTATAGGATATTGCCAGGAAATAGGTTTTTTACAACCAGAACATTTTCCCCTTAAAAAAATAAAACTTAATACTGGTACCAACTCATACCATTTCAAAGTTTTACGACAATGAGGACAATAAGAACGCCCAAAAATTGATTCTTCATTAGGCAAACGGTCAATTAAAACATTCAAAAAGCTACCAATACAAAGACCAAATAAAAAAATAAAAATATTAAAAAGTAAAGGCATAATAAAAAATCAAAATTACAAAAAA
>DAOSAR010000007.1:13371-26259 GCA_035360455.1 Candidatus Pacearchaeota archaeon
CCTACTCCTAATCCTAAAAAAACCATTAAAACTGGTTCAAGAAGGCTCATTAAATTACTCACCGTTGTATCAACCTCATTACTATAAAACCGAGAAAGATTCATTAAAACTTTCTCTAAATTTCCACTTTTTTCACCAGAAGCAATCATTTGAGTAAAAGTAGGAGGAATGATTTTTTCAAACCTTGAAAAACTTTCAGCAATTGTCTCTCCTCTTCTTACACTATCTCGAGCATTTTCTAAAACATTTTTGTACAATGAGTTTCCAATAACAATAGACACAGTATCTAAAGCTTGAACAATGGGAATTCCACCCCTAATAAGCGTTCCTAAATTTTCAGCAATTTTAGAAAAATAAATATTTTGAAAAAGCGGGCCTAAAACTGGTAATTTAATTTCTATTGTATCCTTAGCAACCCTACCTTTTGGTGTCTTGAAATAATAAAAAAGACCTACCCCTATTCCCAAAAGTATAATCAACAATATCCAACCATAAGTATTCAGAAAATTAGAAATATTAAGAATCACTTTCGTTGGTAAAGGTAATTCAGTTCCCATCTCTTGAAACATTCCAGAAAGTCTTGGCATTACAAAAACTAAAAGAATTATTATTAAAAAAATAATTGCTACTATAACAAAAATAGGATAATACATTGCTCCTTTAATCTTGGAATTTAAAAGGTAATCTCTTTCTATATGATCAGCTAAATGTTCAAGAACTTTTTGTAAATTTCCAGCTATCTCTCCGGTTTTGACCATGTTGATAATAAAAGTAGAAAAAGTTTTTGGGTAACGAGCTAAAGCTTCAGAAAAAGCCATTCCGCCATCTACATCAGCAGCAATCTCAAGAATCTCTTGCGCCAAAAGAGGGTTTTTAATTTGCTTTGCCAAAACATTTAAAGCTTCAACTAATGGAACATTTGCTGAAACTAAAATAGAAAGTTGTCTAAAGAAAAAAACTAAATCTTTTGAACTTACTTTCCCTTTAAAAATCTTGATTTCTTTTTGAAAACCTTTTGTAACTTTTTCAACTTCTTCAATTCCAGTTACAATTAGATTCTGATGTTGCAAAATTTCAGTAGCCATTTCTCTACTAGGAGCTTCTACAACACCTGATTGAATTTCTCCTTGGGGAGTTCGTGCTCGATAACGATATTTCATAAAAAAATATAGAACGCGATCCCGAATTACGAATACATCCGAATATTCCAAATTTTCGGGTCATTCGGATGGAATTCGGATTTTTCGGATCGGTTTAATTCGGATATTATATTTTTAATCTTATTCTTAAATCTTTTGGATTGGGCGAGTATCTCAAAGCTTCTTCCAAAGTAATTTCATTTTGCATTACAAGATTTTTTAAAGAATTATTTAAAGATATCATTCCTTCACTACTGCTAGTAGAAATAACCATATCAAGTTCATGAGTTCTTTTTTCTCGAATAATGTTAGAAATTGCAGGAGTACTTACCATAATTTCACAAGCGGGAATTCTACTTCCCTGCTTTCGTTGAAGTAACCTTTGAGAAACTACTCCCCTTAAAACAGAAGCAAGTTGGGAACGAACTTGACTTTGCTGATTAGCAGGAAAAATATCGATAATTCGATCTACGGTTTGGGCGGCTGAATTTGTATGTAGTGTTGAAAAAACTAAATGACCAGTTTCAGCAGCAGTAAGAGCAATGGAGATTGATTCATAATCTCTCATCTCTCCTACCATAATTACATCAGGATCTTGACGCAAAGTAGAGCGCAAGGCGCGATGGAAATCTATTGTATCTCTTCCTACTTCTCGTTGATCAATAATACATTTATCTTGAAAAAATATATATTCAACTGGATCTTCAATAGTAATAATATGATCTTCACGATTATGATTAATCTCGTCAATTAAAGCAGCAAGAGTTGTTGATTTTCCATGACCGGCTGGACCAACTAATAGAACAAATCCTTGTTCAAGCTCGGCAAAACGATGAAGAGAAGTCGGTAAGTTTAATTCTTCAATAGTTCTAATTCTTGTAGGAATTAATCTTAGTGCTACCGCAATCACTCCTCTTTGAAAAAAAGCATTAACTCTAAATCTTGCTTTCTCTTTGTATTCGTAAGAAAAATCTAATTCTTTTTTATGAAGAAATTCTTGTTTTCTTTCTTCGCCCAATATCAAAAATGCCAATTCTTGAGTATCATCTTTATCCAAAATCTTTTCCTCTTCCAAGGAAGTTAAAACGCCATCTATTCTTAGAGTTGGATATCTTCCAACTGAAAAATGAATATCAGATGCACCTACTTGGATAGCTGTTTCGAAAATTTTAGCTAGAAAATCTTTATAAAGCATTTTTGCAGAATTGAATAAAGTTAATTCGTAGAAATAACCGCATAAATCTGCTTATTATATTTCTTCCCTTATTTCTGTCTCTTTTAATACTTCTTCTAAAAAAGTTTCACCTTGAAGTACTTTTATAATACCATCCTGTCTTAATGTAATCATCCCCTGTCTTTGAGCTTCTTTTTCAATCTCTGCTTCTGACGCTTCTTCAAGGATCACCTTCTCCAATGCTCGCGTCACTGTTAAGATTTCAAAAATCCCTATTCTTCCTTTAGTACCTTTATTATTACAATGCGGACAACCTTTTGGTTTATAAATATAAAGCGAACTTGGGATTTTTATTTTTTTTCTTTCTTCTTCTGAAAGTTTTTCTATTTCTTCCCTAATAATCTTTTCTTCTTCTTTATTAGCTCTTACTTTCTCTTTGCAATCTGGACAAAGTCTCCTTACTAATCTTTGAGAAACAATAACTTTTACAGTAGTGGGAATTAAAAATTTCTCTACACCAAGATCAATTAATCGCGGGATTGCTCCAACAGCATTATTGGTATGAAGAGTGAATAAAACTAAGTGACCAGTAAGTGCAGCATGAGTAACCAAGTCTGCCGTTTCTCTATCTCTTACCTCTCCAACCATAATAATATCTGGATCTTGCCTTACTATTTGTCGCAAACCAGTAGCAAAAGTATAGCCAATTTCTGGCCTTACTTGGCTTTGATTTACTCCATCAATCCAATATTCCACTGGATCTTCTAATGATAGGATATTAACAGATTCAGTATTTAATTGACGCAAAATTGCATATTGAGTAGTTGTCTTTCCACAACCAGTTGGTCCACAAAAGATTAATGAACCATAAGGAAGTTTAGATGCTTTTTCTAAAATTTCAAAGTTCTTGCCGTAAAGGCCAAGTTCAGAAAGAGTTTTAATGCCAGTTTCTGGATCAAGCACTCGAATAGCTACTTTTTCGCCTTGAGAAGTAGGAAAAGTAGCTACTCTAAAATCAATTTTACGGTTAGCAATAACTGCATGAAATCTGCCATCTTGAGGAATTCTTGTTTCATCGATACGTAAATCTGACATAATCTTAATTCTAGAAACTACTGACGGTAAAAGCTTTTTATCTAAAAAAAGACTAGAATATAACACTCCGTCTACCCTAAACCTTACTCGTAATCTATCTTTAAATGGTTCGATGTGAACATCTGAAGCTCTTCCTTCAATTGCGTGACGTAAAATAACAGCAACTATTTTTGAAATAGGAGCTTCCTCTATTACTCTTTCTACTACCGAGGTTGGTCTTCGTCTTTTTTCTCCTTCTCCTTCTTCTTTTTTTTCCAACTCTTCAATCGCTGTTTTTACTTCTTCTTTTAAGGTACGATATTTTTTTAAAACTTCATTAAATTCAGAAGGTAAAATTAAATAAACTTTAACTTCAATACCTTTTTGCTTTGCAATAAAATTAAGAGCAGACTGTGAAGAAAAATCTTCGGGATTAATCATTCCTACTTCAAGTAAATGATCCTCTCTTTTGAGCGGAATAAGTTTATAATGTCGAGCCGCCTCTTCCGATATTTCCTCAAGAGTTGAAGTGGGAATGTCTTCTGGAATTACTCGACGTAATGGTATTTTATAAAAATTACTTTTCTCTCTAAAAAAATCTTGCTCTGGTATAATACCTTTTTCTATAATTAAATCTTCTATTGATCTTCCTTCTTTTTCTGATTCTTCCTGAAGTTCAGAAAATTTTTCTTTAGATAAAAATTTATTATCAATAAGATATTGAATAAAATCTGAAGGCATAAACAATTAAAACTCTAATCTTAATTTTAAATCCTAAAAATATCTAAATTCTAATTTTTTAATATTCCAAATCCATATTTGGAATTTGGAATTTGGGTTATTGAGATTTATTTGGGATTTTGAATTTCGTGCTTTGAATTTATCACTCTATTGGTGCAAATGGATTTGAACGACCAGTTTTCTCAGGAGGAACAGCTGGCGTTTGTAAAAAAAAGTTAGGAGCAACAGGAGCTAAATTTTTAAATGATGGTTCTTCAATTTTTTTTAAAATTTCTTCCATTTTTTGTAATTCTTCTATCGTTAAACCAGCTGTTTCTTTTTGGGGAATAATTTCGTTTTCTGGAATTTTTTGAAAAGCAATAAAGTATACTATTAACGTTAAAGTTATTATCGGAATAATTATCCAAATTACCCAAAAAGGGAAAGATTTCTCTTCTTCGTTTGTTGTTGGTGTAAAAGAAATAGCCATAAATTTAGTTAAATTAGTTTGATTTATTTTATTTTATTTTATTTTATTTATTGGTTATTTAATGGGTTGTTCTTCAGATGACGCTGTTTCTTGAGAAGACGTCGGTGCTGTTCTGGTATAAGTATTAACCTTTAAAGAAAATGTATAACCTTTTTCTGCTACTTCTTCTGGTGTTCGAGGTGATTGAAAACTTATGATTTCAACATCTATTAAGTTTAAATTCTGCGCTAAAGCTCCAAGATAATTTTTAAAAGCAGAATAACTACCGCTTACTTTAAGGTTCAAAGGCAACACCCCTAGTTTACTTTTTGGATCTGCTTGCCAATTTTCAAAAGAAATATCTTCCATTATCATTCCATTTTGATCAGCCAGCGCCTCAAACTGAATAAGTTGAAAAATAATGTCTGGTTCTTCTGACAACATCTGGCTTATTTTCTGAAAATCTTCTTTTTTTGCTTTATATTTCTCGGAAACATCTTTAAATTTTATTAATGTACTTTGTTTCTGTTCGAGCGTT
Source organism: Candidatus Pacearchaeota archaeon (assembly GCA_035360455.1). Classification (GTDB taxonomy): domain Bacteria; phylum Patescibacteriota; class Minisyncoccia; order Minisyncoccales; genus DAOPTN01. Next base: position 18,486 of record DAOSAR010000007.1, read on the forward strand.
TTTTGCAAAACTAATATATCTTTTTGTGTATTTTTTATTTCTAAAATAGCTGGGTAAATTAAAAAGTAAGCAACAAGAAAAATAATTATTGATAAGCCTAAATAAATATAATTTTGAATGTTTTTTTGATCGGCCATATTTTTTAGCTTTTAAGAATTCACAAAAAGTTAATATTTTATTATATTTGGGTCTAGGGTAATTTTTATTTGGAAACCTATTCCTTTTTCAGAGAAAGAAAGACCGCCAACTTCAACTTTTTTAATTTTGGGATCTGATTTAAAGATAGACACTTGCATTGCTAAAGCTGGAGCATTAGAAGAAATAACGCTTAATGCAATTGTATTATCTTTTGCATTAAAATTAAAATTAGAAATTTGAACGTCAGCATAGGTATCTTTTTCTAAAACATCAGTAAAAATATTTTTTGCTTGAATATGATAATTCAAAAGAGGTTCTACTTTTTCAAAGTTTGCAATGCTTGATTGCATTTCTTTTTCTAAACCAGGATCTCTTTGAGTATTAATTTTTTCAATTTCTTTTTCTGTATTTGCAATTTGACTTTGGAGGGAAGAATTATAAATTTTTAATCCCCCAAAAACAAAAATTAAAAACAAAATCGTTCCTGCCAATGTTAAGGAAATTTTATCAGGTTTAAATTCAATTTTTGCTGTTTCTTTTTTATTAACAGAAATAGCCATAATATATCAATATATCAAAACACAACTCTTAATTACGAATACATCGAAATAGCTTTAACGAATAGACATATTCGATAAAACCTAAACTTTATTGGGATGGTGTTTTTGGATCTATTCGGATTGCTTCGAACCGCTTTATTTCGGATATTATATTTTAACAACATTTTGATTTTTAAGCAAGTCTCTTTTTTACAAATTTTTTATATATTATTTTTTTTCTTCAAACTCTCTAAGAGCCAAACCAACAGCCGTAGAAAAACTTGGTCCTATTTCCTCTATTACGCTTTTTAAAACTGGCGGAAAATCTATATTTCCACTAAGAAATGGATTACCTATTATTGTTTCTTTTTTTAATTTTGAAGAAATATAATCAGTAAGTCCTGGCATTTTAGCTGTACCACCAGAAAGAATAATTTTTTGAATTTCTCTTTTTGGGTTATGAGAAACATATGTATTCATTGCTCTTTCTATTCCAAAGATTATTTTATCCACTACCGGTGTTAGCGCCGAAGCAGCTATTCCTCCTACTTCCTTTTTTAATCCTTTTTCTTTTTGAAGAGCTTCAGCGCGTTCGAAAGAAATACTTAATCTCTCAGAAAGACTTCTTATAAAGCTAAAACTAGAAACTTCTACACTAGAACAAAGCCTAATAAACCCTTCATCTACAATATTAATACTAGTAACTTTACCACCAATATCTACTAACAAGACTGGACTCTTGTCTTGACCAACTAGCGCTCTGACTTGAGCAAAATTTTCCATCTCTAAAAATTTAACCACCAATCCAAGATCCTTGCCTATATTTGCATATTTTTCAATGATTTCTTTTGGAACAGCTACTAAAAGAATTTTTATTTTATCATTTTGAGATAATTCTTTTCCCTCAATTATAGTCCAATCAAGAACTACTTCGCTTACTGGTACTGGAATATATTGATTTGCTTGAAATCTCACTGCCTCAGGAATTTCTTCTGGTTCCATTGAAGGAAGATCAATAACAGTAAAAAAACTAGAAAAAACAGGCAAGGAAAAATTGGCCTCTCTTGTTTCAATTTTTGCTTCTTGAATAATTTTTTTAATAATATTCACAATCCTATCTTCAGAAAAATTAAGAAAATTGTTTTCTGTGGATATTAATTCATTTTTAAAAACGGGAGATTGATACTCTCCATAGTTTTTTAATTTTATCACTTTTCCATCTTTTTGAAGTTCAACAATTTTAACTGAAGCTGTCCCTATATCAATGCCCAAAATTGATGGTGATTTACGAAATAGCATAAAAAATAGAATTTTAAATGACCGATTTTAAATTTTAAAATTTAAACATTTTAAAATTCATTTTCTTCTTTAACATATTCGTTTTTATAAACAAAAAAAGGCGAAATGAAAGAATAGTTTTCATTAAGCAAAATTGAAAATTGAAAATTTTAATTAATATTATATCATTTTTCTTTTAAAACGGCAAAATTTATTTAATATAAACTACTCCTATTTGATCAGCTGAAGTTACTCCTCTAAGATCAATACAACATTTTAAATTTGCCTGATCTTCTTTTGAGAGAGTATTGTTTAAAACACCAAGCAATGCTTCCATTTGAATTTCAAAGGGGTTATTTTGAGAAAAATAAATTGAAAAACCTGGTTCTGTTCTTGCTATAATCTCTAATGATGAAATTTCTACTTCTTTTACGGGAATCTGAAATTTTTGAAGTTCTTCTTTAAGGAATTTGATATTTTTCATTATATCTTCCTGAATAACTTCTTCTCCTAAATTCACTTCTGTTATTTCTGGGTCTACAATTAAAAATTTATTTTCTTCTTTTGGTATTTCTTGAAAAATTACTCCATCGTCAGAAATAGAAAAACAGGAATTATTTTTTACTTCAAGACAAAAAATCCCAAATTCTTCTCTTTTTTGAAACTGAACAGAAATTGAATTTGGAAATTTTTTCTTGATAAAAACTTCTCTAACCTGAGGGAAAGTTTTTTCAATTTCTTTTGAAATATTCGCTTTGTCTAAAAGAAAAAAATTTCGATGGTCAATTAATTCTTTTATTTTTTGCACTATTTCGTTTTCTTCAGTCCCTATTTCAATATTTTTAATTTCAAAATATGGTGTTTTTAAGAGTAAATATGAAAGACTACCAAAAAATATTAAAATTAATACTAAATCCCAAAACCATTTCTGTCTAAAAATGGATTTTCTTTTTTGAGAATAATATCTTTTTTGAATTGTATTAATTTTTGATTTTTGCATTTTGATTTATTTTATATTTTCCTTTTCTTTCTTCTAATTGTTTCAATTATCCAATCGCTAAAATAAAAGATTGAAAGAGGGAAATCTTGTGTTTTAATATATTCTTTTTTTTCTCCGCCAAAGCCCATTTTAAATAAAGTTGGTCCTGCCCATGGATGGTTTTTGTTTTTAAAGGGATCAACATATCCCCAAAAATCGAAACACTTACATCCTCTTTTTTTTGCCTCTTTGATTGCTTCCCAAATAATAAGATAAGGAATAGAAAATTTCGAATATTTTTCATTTGAAGCTGCTTGATGGTAAAAAGCAACGCCTGACCAAAAAATAATTAAAGCCCCAGCCGCTATTTCATTTTTATATTTTCCTAAAAATAATATTGTTTCTTTTTCTTTTAAAAAGGTATCGAATTCATTTTTTATAAACCCTGAAGAAAACGGAACAAAATCTTGTCTTTTTGCCACTTTTTGAGTTAAGGCATTGTATACTTCAATATCTCTTAAGTCTTCACTTTTTTTAACAAAGATATCCGGATTTTTTGAAGTTTTTCGAATCAGATAACGGGTGGTTTTTCGCATTTTTGCCAATAATTCTTCTTCAGAAGGAAGAATATTAAGTTTCCAAGTACTTTCATACGCATTAGCATGCATTGGAGCATTTTTAAAACCAAGATCCTTAAAAATTTTTCTATTTTCTTCGTTATCTTCAAGTAAAGGATTCATTCTTATAAAACTAATTTTTTCCTCTTTGCCAATTCTCTTTAATTCTTCCAATAAAACTTTTAATATCTTTGATTTGGGATTTGGGATTTTGGATTTGGGATTTTTTATTGTCGGCCCGTGTTGAATAAGCAAAAAACTTCCTCGTCGAGCTACTATTTTTGAAACTAAAGCTAAAGCAACGAGATTTGAGTCTTGAATTTTAAATTTTGATCTCTCACCACTATATATCCCCAATCTCCAAATTTTATTTCCCATTTTTTCTTGAAATTCTCCCCAGTTCCAAGACTGGAGGAAGGTTTTATCTTCGATATCATTAAAAAAATTTTCCCAAGTATCTTTATCGTTTATTTCTTTAACAGAAAACATAAAAAAATTTCCAATAACTAATTTTTAAAAATATAAATTATATTTTTTATATTATTTTGAACATTTATTAATTTGGCACTCATTGAGGTTTAAAAAGGTAAATCTTTTTTCATCTTTTATCTGTCTAAGGTAGGCTTGAAAATTAAAAATTAAAAATTTTAATTATTTCTTCTACTATTTCTTCCGCATCTCTTTTTGTGATTTTAATGCCTGTGGGCAAATTTAACATTGTTTTTGCCACTTCTTCGGCTTTTTTGCAACTTCCTTTTTGGTATTGCATTTTATCTAAATCAGTGCCTGGCGGAACAATTGGTGAACTATGCCAACCATCATCTAAGAGAATATTTTTTTCTTTTAATTTTTCTCGAACATCATTAGCATTTTCAATAAAAATCGAATATCGCATATAAATTCTTTCAGCGTTTTTATTATTCGCGCAAATTCGCACTTGAAATTTGTCCTGAGCCTGCCGAAGGATTCGCGTAAATTCGTGATTATAAATCTCGGCAATCTCCTTTCGATGTTTATTAAATTGCTCTAATTTTTGAAATTGATTTAGAGCCATTAGCGCCATTGCATTTGGCATTCTTTTGGGAAAATATTTTGCTAATTTTCCTTTTTTTTCTTCTGGATAAACCGACGGCGATAAAATTTTTAATTTTTGTTTTAAAAATAAAATCCCTTTTCCAATCGCTATATTATATAAAGGCAAAGCAATAGCAAAAGAAATTGGATGTAGAATTTGCTGGAAAATCCAAGGTTTTGAAGGAAAATCAAGGTTTCTTTGAAATCGTTCCAATTTTTGACCTATCTGATTATTATTCGTCACTGCTATTCCGCCCCAAACTGAAGAAATTACTTTATCTCTGCCAAAACTAAAAAAAGCTACATCGCCAAAAGTTCCCACTTTTTGATTTTGATATTCTGCTCCTAAAGAATGAGCGCAGTCCTCAATTAAAAACAAATTATTTTTTTGACAAAGTTCTTTAATTTTTTCAATTTCTGCGGGCATTCCAAAAGTATGTTGAATTATCACTGCTCGACTATTTTGAGTAATTTTTTTCTCAAGGTCTTCAGGGGATAAATTTAATGTTTCATTAATATCTACAAATACTGGTTTTGCTCCCAAGACTAAGATTGGATTTACTGCAGCATTGCAAGTAAAGGCTTGAAGTAGAACTTCGTCTCCACTTTGAACACCAATAGAAGCTAAAATTGCCAGCATTGCCGAGCGACCACTATTAAAAGAAAAAACATAATTCACTCCAAGATATTTTTTAAATTCTTCTTCTAATTTCTTAATTTCTTTTCCTTCTTGCCACTTAAAAGGTTGAAAAAACAATTTCCATGCTAAGCTAACATCATCTTTTTCAGTATTTGGAGAAAAGGAAAGAGAAAGAGGAAACATAAAAAACAATTTTCAATTTAAAATTTTATATTAGATTTTATATTAGATTTTATATTAGATTTTATATTAGACATTGGGGCAACTTTTATTCACTATTTTTTCTTTTATTTTTTCATTAATTCTTCCCTCAATTAAAATTACATTTCCTTTTTGAAGATATGGCCCAAGTTTTTCCAAAACTTTTTTAGTTTCTGACAAAAAAATAATTTTTTCGGGTTTCATTCCTGCTTCCTGAGCGCCCAATGTTAATTCTTCAAAATAATATGGTGTTGTAATAATTGCAAAATCAAATGTTTCACCAATTTTTCTTCCAATATTTTTATGAATGGCTGGTGCAGATTTACCAAGCTCGATAAGACAAGGCATTAAAAGAATTTTCTTTTCATTCTCAAAATTTTTTAAATAATCCATTGCTGCCATAACTCCTTCGGGATTTTGACTATAACTGTCATCAATAATAATTGCTCCATTTTTGCTTTCTTTTTTTCTTAAGGAAGTCTCAGATGGTTGAAGTTTTGGAGCAATTTTTTGAATTTCTTTTAAAGAAATTCCTAATTTTAAAGCACATGTTGCTGCTCCTAAAAAATTTTCCACGTTTTGTTTACCCAAAAGATTTAATCTGATTTCTGTTTTTTCTTTTTTAGTTACTAATTCAAATTCAATAAAATCTTTTGTCTCATTAATATTTCTTGCAAAAACATCAAAGTCTCCTTCGTAAGCTGAATAAAGATATTTTTGTACCGTAGTTCTTTGAGCTAATTTTTGACATTCTTTATTTGTAGCATTAAAAATAGCGATTCCATCTTTTGGCAAAGAATTAATTAATTCATATTTTGTTTGAACAATATTTTTCAAGCTTCCAAAAAGAGAAATATGTTGAGTGGTAACGCCTGTTAAGATTCCAATTTTGGGATGAACTATATCGCAAATTGCTTTAATTTCTCCTTTCCTATAAGCAGCCATTTCGCAAACAAAAATTTGATGTTTTTTATTTAATTTTTGGAGAACTGTTCTTGATACTCCCATTTCAGTATTGTTGTTTCCTTCAGTTTTTAAAACTTTATATTTTTGAGACAAAATCTGAGCTAAAAATTCTTTAGTTGAAGTTTTGCCATAAGAACCTGTAATACCAATTACTGTTAGTTTTGGAAAATTTTTCATTTTTCCTCCGGCTTTTTTAATAATCCATTTTTTGGCAAAAAAGGTTGGAATTTGAACAATCTCAACACAGAAAGTCATAAATAAGGGGAAAAAAACTTCAAGGATTAAAATAGTAAGAGAAAAAATGCGAGTTTCTAGAGATTGATTTGGAACAATTATTAGTGTTGTTTCTAAAAGAAAAGTTAAAATAAAAAGTACTAGCATTTTCGAAGTAAATTTAGGCAGGGACCATTTTCTTTTTAAAAGTAAATACAAAGAATAAATGCCAAGAGTAAAATAAAAAACAAAAGTAAATATTTCAAATAAAGCCCCGTCAAGTATTTTCAAAAGCAATGGTGAAAATAAAAGCAAAGTCAAAGCAAAGATAGAAACTTTTGGAAATAAAATTTTTTTATTTTCTTGAATCCCGTCTTTAAACCTATCCCAACGATATTCTTTTAACTGCCAAAAATAAAGCCAAAAAAAAGTCCGTCGCAAAATATGCAAGAGCCAAAAAAAGAGAAAAGAATATAAATAAACATTCATAGGGTCTCATTCTACCAAAAATTATTAATAAAAAAAAGAAGAACTGTTGAGTTTTTGGAAAAAAGCAGTAATTATATAAATTTGAATCTTTTGAAAAATTATAATAAACTTTAAGCAAAAATATGCAAAGCAAAATTGATTTTAATAAAATAAAAATAGAAAAACTTTCTTGGCGTGATTTTCGAAGGGTAAAAGAGTTCCAGAAATATATAAATTCTTTAGTTGAAGAAGACGCAATGATTTCTTTAAGCCAAAAACAAACAATAGAAGAAAAAAAAATGTGGCTAGAAGAAAGTTTGCAAAATATTAAAGAAAAAAGAAAAGTTTTGTTAGTTGCGAAAGACGGAAATAAAGTTGCTGGCATTTCTGAGATTAAATTAAGAAAAGGGCGAGAAAATCATATTGGGATGTTTGGAATTTCAGTTAGAAAAGAATACCGAGGAAAAGGTCTTGGGACGAAACTAATGGCTGAAATTTTAAAAGAGGCAGAAAAAGAATTAAAACCAAGACCAAAAATAATTCGTTTATCGGTCTTTTCGGAAAACACAATTGCTCAAAATTTATACAAAAAGTTTGGTTTTCGAGAAGTGGCTAGAATTCCAAAACAATTAGAATATAAAGGTAAATTAACTGACGAAGT
>DAOSAR010000007.1:26359-29765 GCA_035360455.1 Candidatus Pacearchaeota archaeon
TGGGGATGACGACAATTAGGACATTCTTTTGGAGCTTCTGTTCCAAAATGAACATAACCGCAATTGCGGCACACCCACATCACTTTAGTTTTCTTTTTAAAAACTTCTTTTTTCTCCAAATCATTTAATAATCGTTGATATCTCTTTTCGTGTTGCTCTTCTACTTCGGCAACTTCCTTAAAAAATTTTACTGCATCTTCAAATCCTTCCTTTTGTGCTACTTTTTGAAATTCAGGATACATTTGAGTCCATTCATAGTGTTCGCCATCAATCGCCTTTTTTAAATTTGCTTTTGTATCTGACCATTGGCCTAAAAGTTTCCAAATTATTTTCGCATGCTCTAATTCATTTTTAGCAGTTTCTTCAAACACAGCGGCAATTGCTTCAAACCCCGCTTCATGGGCAATTTTTGCAAAATAAGTATATTTGTTTCTTGCCTGAGCCTCGCCAGCAAAAGCTTTCCAAAGATTTTCTTCAGTCTTTGAACCTTTTTTAACTGGTTTTGGATCAGAAACAGTAACTGGATCTTTCATAAAATATTATTTTATTTTTAAAATTTTTGGTTTCTCGACCTTTTAAAAGTATTATAACAAATTTTAAACAGAACGGAATTGTTTTAATTTAAATATTTTTCTCAGCTCCAAAAAACTAATGATAATAAACATTAAAAGAGCAATAGAAACTAATTGAGTAAAGTTTACAGACACTAAATTAAACTGGTTTCCCAGGACTGGTAAATATATTCCAAGGAGCAAAACAATAATTGCTGATAGCGCCCAAATATTAATAACTTTGTTTGTAAAAACCCTTAAGGAAAAAATTGGTTCTTTATCAGAACGAGAAACAAATGCTAAAAAAATATGACCAAAAATCCAGGCAGAAAAAGCAAATGTTTGACACTCGATAAGACTAAAGCTTTGATTATAGGCGTAAAAATAAATTCCAATAACGCCGATAAATAAAGTAATTCCTTTTATTAAAATATCTTCAACAACTTTTTTATTAATTATATTTTCTCTTGGGTTGCGAGGCGGTCGCAGATAAATATCTTTTTCTTTAGGCTCTGCAACAAAACCGGCCGAAGCTGCAAGGTCCATAAATAACTCCAAAAGAATAATTTGAATGGGGGCAAATGGTAAAGGAATTCCCAAAAGTGCAGGTAAAAGGAAAATTAATATTAAAGCAAGTTTGACTGAAAGATAATATTTAACGCCCTTTTCTAAATTATCAAAAAACCTTCTTCCCTCGAAAATGCCTTGGGTAATAGTAATATAGTTATCATCGGCTAAAACAACTTCTGCGGCTTCTTTGGCGACATCAGTGCCTCGAATACCCATTGCAATGCCAATGTCGGCTGCCCTAAGAGCTAAGGCATCATTAATACCATCGCCGGTTACTGCTACTACTTCTTTATTTTTTTGAAGTGCTTTTACAATTCGATATTTATGTTGGGGAGTAGTTCTTGCAAAAACTGAAACTTTTTCAACTATTTTTTGTAACTCTTCATCTGATAATTTATCTAAATCTTCACCAGTTAAAACTTTTTCATCTTTTTCCAAGATACCAACTTCTTTAGCAATGAAATTAGCGGTTAAGGGATGATCTCCTGTTACCATAATAGTTCTTATACCAGCTTTTTTAGCTGTTTCTATTGTTTCTTTTACTCCTTTTCTTGGCGGATCCTCAAAACTAATAAGTCCAATAAAATCTAAGTCTTTCTCAATATCTTTAAAGTCGAAATTTATTTCATTTTGATTTAATTTTCTATAAGCAATGGCAATGATTCTTCTCCCCTTAGAAGCTTCTTCAATAAGTTTATCCTTAATATCTTTTGCTACGTCTTTGCACATTGAAAAAATTTCTTCTGGCGCTCCACTACTAAATAATTCATATTCTTCTTTGTTCTTTCTAATAACTGTTTTTGTTTTCCTTCTATCCCCTAATTCTCGCTGGCGAAAAATTTCTGATTGGATATCCTCAATTTGAAGTTCTTTAGCTTTTTCTCTTATTACTTCATCAATTGGGGAAATTGAAAAAGGCGTTAAAGAACCCAAGGCTTTTTCAATAATTTCTTTTGCATTTTGAGGATAAGTCAAAACAATTTTCATTTTTCCTTCAGTGATTGTTCCGGTTTTATCAGTAACAATAACTGTTGCATTGCCCAATATTTCTGCTGCTTTTATTTTTTTGACTAAAAAATTGTTTTTTGAAAGAGTATAGGCACCAAGTCCCAGAACCATTGTGATAATAATCGGCAATTCCTCTGGTATAACAGCGAAAGCAAGCGAAAGGCCAGTTAAAATCATTGTTTTTGGATCTTGTCCTTTCAAAACTCCTATCAATGGGATTAAAACTGAAAAAAATATTGCAACGTAAGCTAACTTTATAGACAAGGAATTCATTGCAAGCTGCAAAGCGGTTTTAGGAGACTTTACTTCTTTTAAAGTACTTCCAATTTTTCCTAACTTTGTATTTTTACCAGTAGCAAAAACTTGAGCCTCCCCTTCTCCTGCTACGACTACTGTGCCAGCGTAAACTTCATCATTTATATTTTTTTCTTGGGGAAAGGATTCTCCAGTTAGAGCTGACTCATCGATTTCAAGATTAATGCTTTCTTTAATTTTTGCATCAGCAGCAATTTTTGTTCCCGGCGTTAATATTAAAATATCATCAGGCACAACTTCTTCTGATGGTATTTCTATAATTTTGCTATCTCTTAATACTTTAGTTTTTGGTGCAGAAATTTTTTCAAGCGAGGTAATTGCCTTTTTGGCGCGGTATTCATTAAAAACTTCAGATAAAACCAATAAAAAAATCACTACAAAAATAGTGATAGCATCAGTTGCTTTTCCCCAAAGACTATAAAGAAAACCGACGATTAGCAAAAGTATAATCATCGGCTCGGTAACTTCTTCTTTGGCAATTCCCCAAAAGCTAATTTTTTCTGCTTTAAAAATTTGATTTGGTCCAAATTTTAAAAGCCTTTCCTTGGCTTCTTTTGAGGAAAGACCAGAAATTTTTGTCTTTTCTGAATTCAAATTCATTGGTCAGGTTTTAAAATTAAAAATTAAAAATTAAAAATTAGAAATTAGAAATTAGAAATTTTTTACTGTTTGAATTTTTTTCTTTCTTTAAATTCTTCTTTTTTGCCTTCATTCCATTGTTGAACTGGCCTTAGATAACCTACTATTCGAGAATAAACTTCACAGGACTGATAGTTTTTTAAAGATTTGTCCTTAGAATAACAATCATTACACTTGAAAACTTCAACTTTTTCTCCGTTTTTATCATAAACTAATCTTACTCCGTCTTCGATTTCCTTATTTTTATCGATTTTTAATTTTTTGCTACAATCATGGCAAAAAATTTTTGAATTATTTTTTGTAGATGCCATAGGTTTATAAAA
>DAOSAR010000008.1:0-21858 GCA_035360455.1 Candidatus Pacearchaeota archaeon
GGAGCAACACGAAGAAGTATTTTACTAAAACAAGGTTTATACTTCTCTATCGCCGGAATGGTGGCTTTTTAATAGAATCAGATTATAAAAATAGTAATTTTTATGCCAGTATTGATTTTACTTATAGAATTTAAAAGGCATTATTGAAATATGGGCACGATGTAGAAACAGCTTTCTTTTTCTAAAAGATTTTAAATGGCGAAATATCAATAAAAGATTTCTTGGTAATTAAATAAAAAGATGAAGACATACAATTTAGGGGGAAGGCAGAAAGGATTTAATAAAAAGGTATTTCCGTATAATTTTAAAAATGCCGATGCTATTTTAGTTGTTAATATTGATAAAAAAGGAATTAAAAATTATATAGGAGGGAATGCCTTTCTAGAAATAGGATTTACCCATATTTTAGACAAAAGAATTCTTATTAAATAAAATCCCCGATGTTTCTTATAAAGACGAGATTAAGGCTATGCAGCCGATTGTTCTTGATGGTGACTTAGCTAAAATAAAAAATTACACTTAAAATAAATAATGTGCTAAAATATCAAGCAATTTTTCAATAATAATTAATTGTTTTGTTTTAACTCGCTTTAGCAATTTAAATTGTTTCATTATGAAAAGTAATCGAAGAAGAAAAATTCATTTATAAATTTTTATAATATTAATTATGATAATAAAAGATAAAATATACGGAACAATAAAAATCGAAGCACCTGTTTTATTGGAGTTATTAAAATCTTCATCGGTTTTAAGACTGAAAAATATTTCCCAGTTTGGTGTTCCTGATAAATATTACCATGTTAAGAATTTTAGCCGGTATGAACATAGCGTGGGAGTAATGATTCTTCTTAAAAAACTTGACGCAACATTAGAAGAGCAAATAGCTGGGCTTTTGCATGATGTCTCAACCCTTGCTTTTTCTCATATTTCTGATTGGGTTTTTGGTGAAGGCAAAAAGGGAATAGAGGACTACCACGATAAATTGCATAAAACATTTATTGAAAAAACAGAAATACCAGAAATTTTAAAAAAGCATAATTTTAACCCCGAAAGAATTTTAGATGAGCGCAATTTTACTTTGCTTGAAAAAAGTGCACCCGATTTGTGCGTCGATAGAGTTGATTATTCTTTAAGAGAATTTAAATATTGGCTAAATCCAAAGATCGTTGATAGCTGTATTAAAGGATTAGTAAATTATAATAATGAGATAGTTTTTTCTGATAAAAAAGTTGCTTTTGATTTTTCAGTTAATTATTTAGAACTCCAAACAAGACATTGGGGAGAATATGAAGCTATGATGAGATATTATTTATTTTCTGATATTTTAAAAATTGCAATTGATGAAAAAATTCTATCAGAAAATGATTTTTATAAAGATGAAAAATGGGTATTAAATAAACTTACAAAAAGCAAAAATAAAAAAATGAAAGAAAAATTGGGATATCTAGAAAATAAAAAGTTAAAAAAACCAATAAATAATTCAGGCGAGAAAATTGTTAAAAAATTTAGATATGTTGATCCAAGGGTAATATCAGATGGAAAACTAATAAGGCTTAGTCAATTAGTTCCTGAATTTAAAACCATACTCGAGAAGCACAGAAAAATAAATGAAAAAGGATTAATTGTGTAGAATTTTATTAAGCAGAGTTTTTGGAAGAAACACGTAAGGTTTTCGAAGGCGAGGAATGAATTTTATTGAAAATTCTGGTTTTGTTGATGTGTCTGTATTAAGAGGATGGCTAGCTATTCAAGGAAAGATGAGTATTGGCAGTATTCAAGCTTTTATTTAATATATGAGTCACTTTACTCGACCCATTACCCAAACTGCTAGTATTGCTAATGTTTTTCAATCAACAGCAGCTGCCGCTGAAAGAGTATTTGAGTTTCTTGAAGAAAAAGAAGAAACCCCAGATACTTTTCACCCTGTTGTTTTAAAGGAAGTAAAAAATTCAATAGAATTTGTTCACGTTTTTTGGTTACACGCCAGACAAATTAATTATAAAAGATTTTAATGTCAGTATTAAAGTCGGGAAAAAGATTACTCTTGTAGGACTAACTAGGGCGGTTAAAAACAACACTGGTTTACGGACATACCAAGAGCCGCATTTGCGGGAGCGAACAAGGATTGAGCAAGCGACGAAATCTTACTCACCCTTTAGTAATTTGCTATTCTCTAAAAGAACTCCCAACGTTGGGAGTTCTTTTAATAAAAATATAGTGAGTTGAGGGGTAGGGTATATACTAAAACTTAAACAACTTGCAATAATTCTTGTATTTGCTTTATCATTATCTCGGGACATTGTATTGAATCTGCCCATTTAAACATTCTAAAATTGTCCCATTGCGGGAGCCACCAAAAAACAGGATTCAAAAATCCTGTTTTTTCATTTTGGGGCTTTTAAATTTATTATATTATATTAAAACAATTAAAAAAGAATATTAGACAAATAAAAAAAGTGAAATGAATAATTTTTTTTAAAGCGACTCTCTGAATAAATACATATTATAATAGGAAGAATAAATGTTGATTTTTTTAAAATAGAAAAGTATAAATAAAGACATGACAGATTTTTCTATTTTTCAATTCATAAATCAGTTTGCTGGTAGATGGGTTTTGTTAGACGCTATTGGTATTTTTTTTGCTAATTATAGTGGTTATGTTTTAGCAGCAATTTTGGTTGGATTTTTATTTTTCGGCAACAGAAAAAGAAATTTTCAAATGACAATAGAGGCATTCTTAGCAGCTATTTTTTCTAGGTTTGTGGTTGTTAATATTATAAGAGCTATATATCCTAAGTCCCGACCATTTGTTAATCATCAAGTTTATTTGCTTATAAGAGAAACAGGCAACTCATTTCCTTCTGGCCACGCTTCTTTCTTTTTTGCTCTCTCGTTTACAGTTTATTTTTTTAATAAAAAGTTAGGAATTGCTTTTTTGATAATAAGCTTTTTAATGGGCATAGCTAGAATTTTTGTTGGCGTCCATTACCCATCAGATATATTGGGAGGAATTTTAGTTGGCTATTTTTCTGCTTGGTTAGTAAATAAATACTCTCAAAAATTTCTTAGTAAACACCAAACTAAAATATCAAGCAATTTATAATAATTCTTGTATTTGTTTCATCATTATCTCAGGACATTGAATCGAATCTATCCATTTTAGTAACCTGAAATTGTCCCATTGCGGGAGCCACCCAAAAAACAGGATTCAAAAACCCTGTTTTTCTTTGGAATTTAAAAATTAGTTGTGTTAAAATTATAAAATAATTTCTTTATAAATCTAATCCAAAGTTAAGCAAGAAAGTAAAGGTCAAAAAGTGTTGCGTTAAAAACTTTAACCTAATATATTTTTAAAACTAGATTTTTTGATTTCTATCAAAAATTTGATAAGATTATAATAAAAATTTATATACAAAACGATGGAAAAACAATACAATCCTCAAAAAGTTGAAAAGGAAATTTATTCTTTCTGGGAAAAAGAAAAAATTTATAAATTTGATCCCAAGAAAAAGGGGCCATTTTTTGTAGTTGATACTCCGCCACCAACAATAAGTGGTAAAATGCATTTGGGGCATGCTTTTTCTTATTCTCAGCAAGATTTTATTGTAAGATATCATCGCTTAAAAGGAGATAATATTTTTTATCCATTTGGTACTGATGATAATGGTTTACCTACTGAAAAATTAGTTGAAAAACTAAACAATGTTAGAATTTTTGACCTCGAAAGAGAAGAATTTACTCGTCTATGTCAAAAAACCCTCAATAAAATCCGGCCGGATTTTATTAATGATTGGAAAAAGATTGGGATATCATGTGACTTTGAACTTTCCTATTCTACAATTAGCAAAGACGTTCAAAAGTTAAGTCAGCAATATTTTATTGATCTTTATAAAAAAGGAAGAGCTTATCGCAAAAAATCACCAACTCTCTGGTGTCCCAAATGCCAAACTGCTATTGCTCAAGCCGACCTTGAGGATAAAAAAGAAGAAACATTTTTTAATTATATTCAATTTCAAGTTGAGGACGGAGGAAAAATGACCATTGCTACTACAAGACCAGAATTAATTTCAAGTTGTGTTGCTATATTTGTAAATCCTAAAGACAAAAGATATCAAAATCTTATTGGAAAAAACGTTATTGTTCCTATCTTTGGCCAAAAAGTTAAAATTTACACTGATAAAAGAGTAGAACCAGAAAAGGGGACAGGTATTGTAATGTGTTGTACTTTTGGAGACACAACTGATATTGACTGGTATATTGACTACAATCTTCCCCTTAAAATTTCCCTGACAAAAGATGGCAAAATGAATGAACTTGCTTGTTCTTATCAAGGTCTAAATATTGAAGAAGCACGCAAGAAAATCATCAGCGATCTTGAAAATAAAGGTTTGCTTTTGAAAAAAGAAAAAATTGAGCACATTGTGAATACTCATGAGCGTTGCGGGACGAAAATAGAAATTTTAGATACTACCCAATGGTTTATAAAATATCTTGATTTTAAAAATGATTTTCTTTTGATGGGAAGAAAAATGAAATGGCATCCAAGTTATATGCGAAAGCGCTATGAAAATTGGGTTAAGGGACTACGTTGGGATTGGTGTATTTCCCGACAAAGGTATTTTGGCATTCCCTTCCCAATTTGGTATTGCCAAAAATGTGGTAAAATCAAAATTGCTTCAACAAAAGATTTGCCTGTTGATCCACTTCACACTCAGCCCAAAACAAAATGCACTTGCGGAAGTAATAAATTTATTCCAGAAACAGACGTTTTTGATACTTGGGCAACAAGCTCTTTAAGCCCTCAAATTGCAATTCAATTAATTAAAAATAAAAATTTGCAAAAAAAGCTATTTCCGATGTCTTTACGGCCACAAGCTCACGATATTATTAATTTCTGGCTCTTTTATACCGTTGCCCGTTCAAAAATTCATTTCAATCAAATTCCTTGGAAAGAAATAATGATTTCTGGTTTTGTTTTGGACCAAAAAGGCGAGAAAATGTCAAAGAGTAAAGGCAATGTTGTAGCTCCTCAAGAAATTACTGAAAAATACGGTGCTGATGTTTTAAGGCATTGGGCAGCAAAAGCTGGTCTTGGCGAGGATCTTCGTTGGAGCGAAGATGAATTAAAATCAAGCAAGAGAACCATTATTAAACTTTGGAATGCTTCTCGATTCTGCTTTTTAAATTTAAAAAATTTTATAAAGAAAGATTCAAAAATTTCAGCAGATGAAGATAAGTGGATCTTAGGACTTTTAGAAAAAACTTTGCGAAATTATTGTTATTATTTTGATAAATATGAATTCAAAAAAGCAAGAGAAACAATTGATGATTTTTTCTGGCACAATTTTTGCGATAACTATTTAGAAATTGTCAAACCCCGCCTTTATCAGGAAAATATTAGTTTTTCTTTAAAAGAAAGTGCTCAAAAGATCCTTTATTTTACATTGCTTTCGATTCTTAAAATGTATTCACCTTTTATGCCATTTATTACCGAAAAACTTTTTCAAATGTATTTTCGAGGAAAGGAGAAGGAAAAAAGCATCCATCTTTCTCTATTGCCAAAATTTCAAAAGAAATATATAAATCAAAAAACAATAAAAGATTTTGAAGTAGTAATTGAAATTATTTCAGCAATTAAAAAATATAAAAGTGAAAAAAGATTATCATTAAAGGGAGAAATTAATAAATTATTAATTGATGCAAAAAACAAAAAGTTAGAAAAATATTTTAATTTATTAAAGACAGTTATGAATGTTAAAGAAATCGAAGCGCAAGAAATTAAAAAAGGCGGAATAAAGATAGGAAATGCTATTAAAATAAAAATTCAATAATTTTATAAATTTAAAAAGAGGCGAAAAATCCGCCTCTTATTTTTGTAAAATAAAGAACTTTAAAGTAAGGTTTGAAAATTACCTCCAAATTTAAGGATAAATTTAACTATATAATTTTTCCAACCAAGTACGCTCATCCTCCTTTTTTGTTAAATAATTAATGTTTTCTATAATTTGCTGCTTCGTAATTATCTCAAGCACTATAGATGTATCTAATGAAAAAACTTCTTTTAAAACTTGTTGAGGAATCTCTCTATACTTTATTAATAAATTTTCTTGACAAAATAGGTTTCTTAGTAGGACTTCTTTTTGGAAGAAAAGCAAGTCAGGCAATTGTTTAAGTATCCATCCTTGATATCGATTTAAAGGTGCTTCTATTATATCAAAATACTGTAAAGTTTCATCGTCTATTAATTCATTAAAATCATTCGGTAAAGATACTCCCACCTTTACTGCTAACCCTTTTTCTCTTAATTCATTAAGTGCTTCTAACACTACTATCGAATTTTTCGCTGACCAGTAAGGACGCCATCCATGGAGAAGTATCGCATAGATATAATCACGTTTAAGTCTTTTAAGAGAATTTTCCGTCCTTTTTCTAATCAGTTCTGGTGTATAAAAATATTGAATTGAGGGATTCTTGGAAGGAAATATTTGATGAATAGTAGGAATTTTAGTTACTATTATTGCTTCTTTTGGCAAATAATTTCCTAAGATTTCTTCTATTCTTCCTTCTCCATACGCAGCTGCTGTGTGAAAACGAAATATTCCTGATTGAAGAGCAAAGTTTAAAAGCGATTTTATTTCTTCCCTTGATAACTCTTCAAAATGTTCTTCCAACCGCCATGTTCCAAAGTATACTCGGTCATACCATTCCATTTTTTGCTACCTCCTTTTTATTTTTTAAAGTACACCAATTCCTTTTTGGAATTGGAAAATTATTATAGAATACATTTTTATTTTTGTCAAATTTTCTAAATTTTTTATATTAATCCTACTTTATTTTTTACCTCGGTCATTGTTTTTCGAGCAATAACTTCTGCTCTTTCTTTACCATCTTTCAGAACTTTTTCAATATAGCTTTTATCTTTTAAAATAGCTTTTTGTTTTTTTTGAAAAGGTTTTAAGAATTCAATCAAAGCTTCAGCAAGGCTTTCTTTAAATTCTTTATATCCTTTACCATTAAAATCTTTTTCTATCTCTTTTATTTTCTTATTAGTAACTAAACTATAAATTTCTAAAAGATTAGAAATAGCTGGTTTTTGAGGACTTTTTTTAATTTCTTTTCCAGAATCAGTAACAGCTTTTTTTATTTTATCAGAAATAATTTCTGGAGGATCATCAAGAGCAATATAATTTAAAGGAGAGTTTGCGCTCTTTGACATTTTCTTTAGGGGATCATCTAATCCCATAATTTTTCCTCCTTCTTTTTTAATAAGAGCTTTTGGTATTTTAAAAGTTTTTCCAAAAATCCGGTTAAACCTCTTTGCTAAAATTTGAGTAAGCTCAACATGTTGTTTTTGATCTTGGCCAACTGGCACAATATCGGTTTGATATAAAAGAATATCAGCCGCCATTAAGACTGGATAATCAAAAAGGCCAACATTAACTGCAACTTTGTTTTGTTGTGCTTTTTCTTTAAATTGAGTCATTCTTTCAAGCTCCGAAATTTTGGTAATAGTGTTTAAAATCCAAGCAAGCTCCGTATGTTCTTTTACTTCTGATTGGACAAAAACAATTGATTTTTTGGGATCAATACCAAACGCAAGATAAATAGAAGCGACTTTATAAGTATTTTCTCTAAGCTCTTTTGGATCACGAGGCAGAGTAATAGCATGATTATTCACAATGCAAAAAATGCAATCATACTGATTTTGCAATGAGATCCAATTTTTGATTGCTCCAAAATAATTTCCTATATGAATTATTCCACTTGGTTGGATGCCTGAAAATGCACGCATAATTTAATTCTAATTTCTAACCAAATTCAAATAACCAAATTCCAAACAAAATCCTAAATCCTAATTTCCAAACATTCCACAAATATTGTTTTGTCGTGAAGAGTTTGGCGATCCTGTGGGGATTTAAAAATTAAAATCTTAAAGAGATAAATCTCTTTTCGTTCTTCGTCCGCTTTCAGCGAACTCAAAAATTTGAAATTAGAAATTTTTTATTTACTTTATACTTCTATTATTACTGGCAAAACCATTGGCCTCCGTTGAGTTTTTTTAAAAAGAAATTCCCCCAAATCTTCTTTTATTCTACTTTTAACAAAAACCCAATTAGTCGGATGTTTTGAAGCAGTAATTTTTTCTACTAATTTTATAACTCTTTTTCTGGTTTCTCTCAATAGTTCTTTTGATTCACGAAGATAGACAAAACCGCGAGAAATGATATCAGGACTCTGGCGAACTTTTCCGGTAGAGGAATCAACTACTACCACGATTACAAACATTCCATCCTTGCTCATTGTCTGCCTATCTCTTAAAACTACTTCACCAACATCTCCAATTCCAAGACCATCAACCATTACATAGTTTGCCGGAACCTTTTCTTTTTTAATTTCAAAATTATCTTGGCCTAGCTCAATAACACTACCATTTTCACCCATTATAATATTTTTTTCAGGCATTCCTAAGGATAAGGCTAAATCTCTGTGAATTGACCGCATATAATAACTTCCGTGAATTGGCATAAAAAATTTTGGTCGAGTTAAATTAATCATCATTTTCAATTCTTCTTTTTGAGCATGACCAGAAGCATGAATATCCATCATTTGATAGTGAAAAATTTTTGCTCCTTGCCAAGAAAGAAGATCTTTTAAATCTTGAACTGCTTTTTCGTTGCCGGGTACGATAGAAGAAGAAAGAATTACCGTATCTTCTCTTTTGATAGAAAGAAAAGGATGTTCTTTATGAGCAATACGCATTAAAACCGCATCTCCTTCGCCCTGGGAACCAGTGCAAATAATTAAAATTCTTTTATCAGGAAAATGACGAATTTGTTTTGGAGAAATAATGGTATCCTTTTTAACTTTAAGATACCCAAGCTGAATAGCAATTTCAATATTTGCTTTCATTGAATAACCATCAATAACAACTTTTCTATCAAATTTTTCAGCTAAATTAATTAACTCTTGAATCCGTGAGAGTAGGGAAGCAAAAGTAGCAGCAATAATTCTTCCTTCGCTTTTTTCAAAAATAATTTCAAGATTATCTTGAATAGTTTTTTCTGAAAGGCTATGGCCAGCAATTTCAGCATTTGTAGAGTCAGACATTAAAAGCAAAACTTCTTCCGAAGCAAGAGAAGCAATTTTTGTAATATCTGTTGGGTTATCAGCGATTGGTGTAAAGTCAAATTTAAAATCACCAGTATGAATTATTCTTCCAACAGGCGTTTCAATTAAAAGACCGATGCTGTCAGGAATATTGTGATTTTGAGGAAAAGTTTTGATTATGAATGGAGGCAAAGAAAAAGTGTCTTCTCTCTTGATTTCCTTGATATTTAATGGCGCAAGATTAGAAAAATCCTCTTCTCGTTTTAAGATTATCCCTTTTGTTAAAGGAGTAGCAAAAAGAGGAGGATTTCCTATTTGGGAAATAATATAAGGAATAGCACCAATATGATCATAGTGGCCATGGGTAAAAATTATTCCTAAGATGTTTTCACTTTTTCCTTGAAGATAAGAATAATTAGGAACAATATAATCGATACCTGGCATATCTGGATCAGGAAATTGAACACCCATATCTACAATTAAAATCTTTCCATTATATTCAAAAATAGTCATATTTTTTCCAACTTCTTCCAATCCTCCAAGGGGTATAATTTTGAGTTTATTTTGCATAGAATTTAGAACGTAGAATTAAAAATTAAAAATTAAAAATTAAATTAAGGATGTTAGTTGTGCGGACGGTGAGATTCGAACTCACAAAGGATTACTCCCAGTAGCTCCTGAAGCTACCGCGTCTGCCAGTTCCGCCACGTCCGCTTGTTATTAGCGAGTATTGATGCTAGTTAGAAAGTGGCACTCTTTTTTCGTTTATATACCAGTTTTCAATATCAATAAATCTTTTTGAAGAATTGACGATAAATTGAGTTTGAATACCTTTTACTTTTTTATTTACAGCGTAAAGATAATTCGGACTATAAAGGAAAATAGCAGGTATATCTTCAGTTAATTTTTGCCCAAATTTTTTTAAGATCTCATTTCTTTTTGTAAAATCAGTTTCTTTAATTGATGCTTCTAACAATTCATCTACCTCATCTTGCTGATATAAGGAAAGATTTAAACCAGGATATTCCTTTTGAGTTGAATGCCAAAAAGAAGATGGATCAGCTATCATATATAGCCCTTGCGCAAAAAGTAAAATATCATAGTTTCTTTCAATAATATTATTTTGATAAAGTTTTTCTCCCTCCAACGCATTTATATTTAGCTTTACTCCAATTTCTTGCCAGTTTTTTTGAATAATTTCAGCTGTTTTTTGTAACTGAGGCTGATTTATTGTAAAAAGGTTTAACTCAAGAGAAATTGGGCTTTCTCCTTCTTTTAAAGTTTTTTCTCTTATTCCATCGTTATTTGTATCTTTCCAACCAGCATCGTCCAATACCTTTTTTGCCTCCTCTAAATTAAACTCATATTTTTTGAAATCTTCTCCAATTCTGTTTTCTTCAAAAAATGGTCCATCTACAATTCGTCCTTCTCCCATTAAAACTTCTTTTATGATTTCTTCTTTTGGAGTAGCTAAAGCTAAGGCTTCTCTTACTTCTTTTTGAGAGAGGATTGCATTTTCTTGATTTAAAAATAAAGCAAAATAGCGAGGTAAAAATAAAGAATAAGTTTTAAACTCTTTTCTTAACTTATTTTTATTCTCTGGAGAAATATTGGCTAAACTTGTTTCGTTGTTTTTTAATTTTAAAAGTTCATTCTCATTATTTACAAAAGTTAGCTCAACTTCTAAAAGAAAAGGACTTTTCCCATAAAATTTCTGATTTTTTTCAAAGATTATTTTTTTTATTTTATTTTCTTTATCTCTTTCAATAGTTTTTATTTTAAAAGGACCGGAGCTAATCGTACTTATTTTTTGTTGACTTAAAGAAAGTTCTTGCGGATCAATATCTTTTAAAACATGAGAAGGTAAAATTTTTAAAGTAAAATTTTCTAGAAACGGAGAATATGGTTCTTTTAGGGAAAATTTTATTGTTTTTTCATCTACCTTTTCTACTTTTACATCTTGCCAAGTCAACCTTAAAGGGCTTTGAACTTTTGGATTTTTTATAGTTTCAATAGTAAATAAAACATCATCAGCAGTAATTGGTTCACCATCAGACCATAGAAGATTATCTTTCAAGGTAAATTGGTAAGTTTTACCATCTTCGCTAATTTGATATTCTTTTGCTAAACTTTCTTTAAGTTCACCATCATTTGTGTATTCAAGTAGACCAGAAAAAGTTAATTCTACTATATCTTGATCAGCGTTATTAAGCATTGCAAAAAGAGGATTTAAAGATTGTGGTTGGCCGATAATTGCTTCTTTTAAAATTCCACCATCAGCCGCTACCACTTTAGTATTTTCTAAAAAATCTAATCGCCACCAACACATTCCCGCTGTAACTGCCAATGCTAAGAAAGAAAAAAACAAAGTTCTTTCATTCTTAGAAATAACATTAAAAAATGAAAGCCACTGTTTTTTTGATGGCCATTTATTTTTGTTCTTTTTCCATTCTTCTATGTGAAAAAATCTTGAAAAAAAATCTTTTAAGTTTTGGAAAAGAGTACTAATAAACCTAATTTACGTTGATACTATGTATTGATAATACTGCAGATTAGCGTAGATTTCTTGTATCACGGATATCCGCGTTTAAATCTGCGTGTATCCGCCATGTTTTGTAAGATTAAAAAGTTAGATAAGAAAATTAGCAAGCGCTAAACCAAAAAAGAGAACAGAAAGAGATACAGTTGACCAAAAAATGATCTTTTCCATTCCTCTTTTTTGAAAATAATATCCTCCTTCGCCTCCAAAAGTTGAGGAAACTCCAGTTCCCCGCTCTTGCAGAAGGATTGAAATAATTAATAGAACTGAAACAATAATTTGAGAAATAGATAAAATTTCCATAAATACTAATATTTTTAGGGAATAGTACGAGATCATTTCTCGCCACATTTTAACCTAAGTTTATTGAAGGGCTACATTATTTGCGGAATTTGCATTAAATTCGCAAATTCGCATCACTATTAGTAAATTCGTAAGCCCTAAGTTTTTTATGATAAGAAATAGCAAAACGATGAGATTCGTCTCTTAAATAAAGAATAGTTATTTTAATTTTTTTTGGCAATTTGTCAAGTAAAAGAGGTTTTTCAAGAATAGAAGTATACAAAATATTTTTCTTTTTGGCAAGAGAAATAATTGGAATTTTTAAATTTTGACTTTCAATTACTGATTTTGCTGCATTAAATTGCCCTTTCCCGCCATCGACATAAATCAAATCAGGAAATGTCCATTCCGAATGCGAAAGTCGTCTTTTTATTACTTCTTTAAGACAAGCTGTATCATTTTGTCCTTCTACAGTTTTAATTTTAAACAAACGATATTCTTTTTTATCGGGTTTATATTCGCATCCACATTTTTGTGAAAAATTACTGCTCACTTTTATTCGTGAAAGTTTAAATACCACCATTGAACCAACCATATTTTTTCCCTTAAGATGGGAAATATCATACCCTTCGATTCTTTGTGGAACTTTTGGAAGAAGAAGAGTTTTCTGAAGAAGCTTTCCAATGTTTTCTTTTTCTTGATTTTTTTCAGTTGGTTTAGAATAAAATAAAAATTTATGAGAAAAAACTTCTTTTAAACTTTCTATTTGATCCCTTACTTTTGCTGCTTTTTCGAACTCCTGATTTTTGGCATATTCTTTCATTTCTTTTTCGAGGCGTGAAAGAAGATTTTCTTTTTTACCCTCCAGAACCATTTTTAGGTTTTCGATGCTTCTTTGGTACTCTTTTTTTCTTTGCTCCGCTTGTTTTTGGAGTTCTTGATTTTCCTTTGATTCTTTTACAATTAAGCAAGGAGCTGGGCAACGGTTAAGCTCGTACCAGAGACAAGGCTTTTTTGGCAAAGTTTTACAACTTCGGTAAAGGAAAATTTTTCTTAAAATTTTAAGAGTTTCTTTCAAGGCAGTACCGCCAACAAAAGGGCCTATGTAATCAATTTTGGAATTTGGATTTTGGAATTTGGAATTTTTTTGTGGTTGGTGGGTGATAAATATTCTTGGCCAATCTTCTTTTGTAATTCCAACATAAAAATAGTTTTTATCATCTCGAAAAATAACATTAAATTTTGGTTGATATTTTTTAATAAGTTCACTTTCTAAAATTAATGCTTCTATTTCTGATTTCAAGGTAATATAACCAATTTTTTTTACTTCATTGATAAAAAAGTTATCCTTGTAAGTTGATTGCTGAAAATGATTTTTAACTCTTTCCTTTAAATTATTTGCTTTTCCTATATATATCGGTTTTTTCTCTTTGCCATAAAAAAAATAAACTCCCGCTTCTTTTTGAAGTTTATTAATTTCTTTCGGTTTTAAAAACTGAATTTTTCTCATATTAAAAATTGTACCATTTTTTATTAAAAACCCCACTCCTAAAACTTGAGTGGGGATAGTGGTAACTTATTTTTCTTCAATCTTCTCTTTTGTTAAAATTTCAGCAATAACTTTTTGGACATCTTTATTTGCAGGCATTCCCTGGTGGCTTGCTTTTGAAATTCGAGGCAATTTGATAATATTTGGGCCTATTAATCTTTCTGAGCTTAAAATAGGAATTTCTTCATCTCCATCAGCATATTCTCTGTAATATTTTTCCCTTAGAAATCTTTTTCTTTTAATAATTTTTATGCTTGTTGGAATGTCTTTACCGCTGATAAGATAAGTTTTAATATTTTCAGGAATTTTTCCTGGCTTGTCCCACGCATCAATTTCTTGCCAAAATTCTTTAGCTATTTGAACTAAACTTTGATTTTCAAGAGCGCTATTGGGATTATACAAATAAGTATCTTCGATGGTTAAATTTTTTTCTTCCTTTTCAAATATAGGTCCATAAAGATTAAAAAAATCTTGATTTGGTAAAGATTGATAGAGAGAAGGAAAATTTTGAATAACATTCTGGGCCTGTTTTTTATTAATTCCTCTTCCTTTAAGACCAAACTTTAAAGCGAAATAAGACATTGGACTTCCACAGTTTGGTGTTCCTATCATTATTATTTTATCAACCATTTTAGCAACCTTTTCGTTTCTTACTACTGCATATCTTGAAATTAAACCTCCAAGACTATGGCCTATTAGAATGACTTTTCCATTTGGTGTTTCTTTTGATTTTTCTTCAATAAGGTTTTCTAATCTTTCAGCGCTTTGGCGAATATCTTTTCGCCAATCATAAGTAAAAGGAAAAACAGAATATCCAAGGCTTTCCAAAAGAGAAGCTAATGAGTCATACAAAGGTTGATCTGGTAAAAAAAGTCCTAAAATTGGCACTTTAGAAATTTCTAACTTTCCAAGGATATTCCCAACTCTTATTTTTGAACCTGGAAGATCATTTCCATTTTGATCTAATAAAAGAGTTTTTAAATGTTCATCTTTTATACTCCAGAAAAGTTTTGGAAAATTAGGAGAAATTTCTTCGCCTTCATCCATTTTATTATTATCATTTTTATCTTCGTACAGCACTGAGCCAAAAAGACCAGGAACAATAATTATAGGTATTTTTTTATTCATATCTTTGTTCAAAAAAGAAGTTGCTGATAACCTTTGTGGAGAAATTGAAAATAAAGAAAAACTAAGAATTAAAATTACCACTAATTTATTTTTTATCTCTTTTCGCCTCCTTTTCATTTTTTTCACCTCCTTTTTATTGTTAAATAACTAATTTATTATACAACAAAAAGATTGCTTTGTAAATATTGTTTTCTAGTAATTCACTTATGTGTGTATGTAATAGTAAGATATAGTGATTGCAAGGTATTGAACCCACAACTACTTGACAAAATTTTTTATTTTTTTAAAATAAAGATTAGCAATCAAAGGTCGGAACTGCTAATAAATAGAAGCGAATAGACGCAGATTAATATAAATCTAGACTTGAAGGCCCGCGGATCTAAACACAGACAATGCTATATATCATATCAGTATTATAAATCTGCTCTAGAAGTATCTGCGTAAACCTGCTTCTAAAAGTATGAAAATTAAACCCATTTCAGATTATATTTTGATTGAACCAATCAAAAAGGAAGAAAAAACAAAGAGTGGGATTTTATTACCAGAAACAGCCGAAAAAGAAACTCCTCAAGAAGGAAAAGTAATAGCTGTCGGTCCTGGTAGAAAATTATCTTCTGGGAAAGTTTTAACACCAGAAGTTAAAAAAGGAGACAGGGTTCTTTTTAAAAAATATGGCCCTGACGAAATAAAGGTCGATGATAAAGAATATCTAATTGCAAAAGAAGAGGATATAGTAGCAATTATTGAAAAATAATCAACGGATAGCGAATCCTTTGCGAATATACGAATTATATTCGTAAAGTAGTAAGGATTCGTAAATTCGTAGATTTTATGGCAAAGAAAATTTTATATTCAGAAAAAGCAAGAGCAAAGCTTTTAAAGGGAGTAAATAAATTAGCAGATGCGGTAACTATTACCTTGGGTCCAAAGGGAAGAAATGTAGTATTGGATAAAAGTTTTGGAGCGCCGGATATTACCAACGATGGAGTAACAATTGCTAAAGAAATTGAGCTTGAAGATAAGTTTGAAAATATGGGAGCGGAGATTGTTAAAGAAGTAGCTTCCAAAACCAATGACGTTGCTGGAGATGGAACAACTACCGCTACTTTACTTGCTCAAAACTTAATTAAAGAGGGTTTTAAAAACGTTGCTGCTGGTGCTAATCCTTTAGAGCTTAAACGAGGTATTGATAAGGGAGTAGAAAAAGTAGTTGAACACTTAAAAGAAATTTCAAAAAAAGTTTCAAAATTTGAAGAAATGGTTCAAGTAGCTACTATTTCTGCCGAAGATGAAAAAATGGGAAGATTAATTGCTGAAGTATTTGAAGAGGTAGGAAAAGACGGAGTAGTAACAGTGGAAGAATCAAAAACATTTGGCTTTCAAAAAGAAATTGTTAAAGGAATGCAATTTGATCAAGGGTACATTTCTCCTTATATGATTACCAATCCCGATCGAATGGAAGCGGTTTATGATGATCCTTATATCTTAATTACCGATAAAAAAATTTCAGCAATTCAAGAAATTTTACCTTTACTTGAAAAATTAAGCCAATCTGGCAATAAAGATTTAGTAATTATTGCTGAAGACGTTGAAGGCGAAGCTTTAGCAACTTTAGTTATTAATAAACTTCGTGGTACCTTTAATACTTTGGCAGTAAAGGCACCCGGCTATGGAGATCGAAGAAAAGAAATGCTTCAAGATATTGCTGTTTTGACAGGTGGCCAGGTAATTACAGAAGAATTAGGTTTGAAATTAGAGAATACTGAGATTAATCAATTAGGTCGAGCAAGAAGAGTAGTTGCTAAAAAAGAAAGCACTACTATTGTGGAGGGAAAGGGTAAAAAGGAAGATATTGAAGCAAGAATTGAGCAAATAAAAAAAGAAATGGAAACAGTAGAATCGGACTTTGACAAAGAAAAATTACAAGAAAGATTAGCAAAGCTTTCTGGCGGAGTAGCGGTAATAAAAGTTGGAGCAGCAACAGAAGTTGAACAAAAACAAAAACAGCAAAAAATCGAAGACGCTGTAGCAGCTACAAGAGCGGCGATTGAAGAGGGAATTGTTCCTGGTGGTGGAGTAGCTTTAATTCGCTGCATTGATAGTCTTGATGCTATAAAAGCTACAAAAGATCAAAAAGTTGGCCTTTTGATCTTAAAAAAAGTTCTTGAAGCACCATTACGAAAAATTGCCCAAAATGCAGGTGTAGATGAAGGAGTAGTAGCTCAAAGAGTAAAAGAAGGAAAAGAAGGTTTCGGTTTTAATGCCAAAACTAATCAATTCGAAGATTTACTTGCTACTGGAATTATTGATCCAACAAAAGTAGTAAGATGTGCAATTCAGAATGCTGCTTCAGCGGCAGGAATGCTTTTAACCACTGAATGTGTAGTTATTGAAAAGCCTGAAGAGAAAAAATCTGAAGCAACTCCAATCTCACCAGAAGAGTACTAAGCTCAAACATTCCTAATAAAAAACGGTCTTTCAAAAGACCGTTTTTTTATTTTAAAAAATTATTTTGGAAGAAGTTCATTAAAATTTTATCGAATTGCCTTTTTTTCAACGCTCGCTTCGCTCACATAATCAAAGAAGATTTTATCCTCTTTTCAATATTCGCTTCGCTCACATTTTTGAAGAATTTTAATAAACTTTTCAGCCATTTTTTCCCAAGTAAAACTTTTAGCAAATTGATACATTTGGAATCTGGTTTTTTCAATTTTTTTCGGGTTTTCTATTAGAAAAGCAATTTTTTCAGCAATAGAATTGCTATCTTCAAAATTTATAAAATATCCTCTCTCTTCATTTTCACCGATTATTTCTTTTGCATAAGGAAAGGGTGTGCTTAAAATGCAATTTCCGGTTGTGGCAGCATTAGCTAGAACTCCACTTGAAATTTGTTCGCGAGTTAGATAAGGAATTAAAAAAAGATCAGCCATTTTTAAATATTCAATTAATTCTTCTTTTTCAAGAAAATTATTTATTAAATAAATATTATTTTGGATACCAAATTTTTCAATTTTTTCTTTAAGATTTTCATAATAATCTTTTTCTATTGCTTTTGCGTGCATTGGATGCGAGGCACCAGCAATAATATAGAGTATATTTGGATATTTTGTTTTTAATTTAGCTATTGCTTCAAGGCCATAATCGATTCCCTTAGATTGCGTAATGAGTCCATAAGTTAAAACAACAAATCTATTTTCAAAATTATATTTCTTTTTTAACTTTTCTTTTTCTTCTTTTTTAGGGAAGGAAATATCGTAGCCACCATGATAGATTACTGAAATTTTTTTTGGACTTAAACCACATTCTTTTTTTAAGACTTCTTTACCAGTTCCAAGAGTAGTAATAATTTGACTGCTCATTTTGCCAATATTTTTTAAAATATAAAGACGAAAACCTCTTTTTTTTGCATCAGGAGTTATAGGGATTGAATGGTAAAAAGAAACAATAGGAATTTTTACTTTTTCTAATAATTTTAAAATAAATATTCCATCAAATCCTCCAAAAAGCCCATATTCATGTTGTAAAAACAAAACATCAGCCCCGCTTTCATTAATATAATTTGCAGTTTTTTGATAAGAATCTAAATTTTCTTGTTCAATCTCCCATTTTACCAAAGCTGAATAATCTCTTTCTGGCGCATTTTTTTCATTAATAGCAATAACTTTTTGATCTATATTGGGATTAACTTCGTGGATTGCTTCAATTGTATTTTGACTAAAATCAGCTATACCGCATTCTCTTGGCGGAAAAGAAGAGAGATATAAAATCTTAAGATCTTTAATATCTTTTACATTTTCAATTTTTTTGTTTTTTTTCATATTTTTCTATAAGTTTTTGATAAAGATTTCGAGTTCTTTGAGTCATTGTTTTTAATAAAAATAATTTTTCTACTCTTTTATGACCATTTTGCCCCATTTTTTTAGCCAATTCTTTATTTTTTAATAATTTAATAGAAGCTTTTGCAAACTTTTCGATATTGTCAGCGTCATCTACTAAAATTCCATCCTTTCCATCTCTAACAGTAAATGGAACACCGCCAACCTTAGTAGATACTACTGGCGTTCCGCACCAGAGAGCTTCAGCTAAAGCCATGCCAAAAGAATCATAAACAGTAGGGGAGATAAGCAAATCAGAACCGGTTAAAAGAGCAACTTTGTCAAAGTCACTTACCCAATCAGTTACAGTAACTCTTCCGGCCTTGACTAATTTATTTAATAATTGAACAAGTTTTTCAATTCCCGTTCCAGTTTTTAATCGACTACTCCAGGGACCTACCATAATTAAGTGGGTGTCTGGCAATTGAAATCTTACCTGACGAAAAGCCTGAACAGCTGTAAATGCGCCTTTTCTCGGATTAGTTATATCTCCTAAAAAAATCATATAATTTTTTGCTGGAGGAATTTCATGTTTTAAAAAAACCTTTTTAACATCTTCAGGAGTCACTTTTGGTAAATTTTCATCAATACCATTAGGAATTATATGAATATTCTTTGTTTTCTTAGCACCAGTATATTTTATTAATTCTTCTTTGCCGGCATTTGAAAAAACAATTGTAGCATCAGCATTTTCAACAATCATTTTAGTTTGAGTTTCTTGAAGCACTTTCCAAATTTTTTGAGCATTTAATTTTTCATAAGCCCAATAAGGGTGAAAATGAGGCGTAAAAACAAAAGGAATATTTTTTATCTTTGCCACATACATAGCCTCAAGAACTACTTGTTCTCCCATACCATGAGCGTGAATTAAGTCAAAATTATTTACTTTTAAAAGCCAATCCATTAAATCAGGAATAACAATTCTACCTGGTGGAATATTTACTGGATAGCCTTTTAATGTTTTAAGAAAAATTCCTTTAACTTTTCGAGCTCTATCCCCAATAACCTCTCTACCGGTTGGGGTATAATCAGAAGTTACAATTGTTACCTCATCTCCACTCTCAGCTAATCTTTTGCTGAGTTGATAAATATGCTCTTCTCGGCCTCCGCCATCTAAAAACATATGATTTACTTGAACAATTTTCATAAGTTTAAAAATTTAAAATTTAAAGTTTAAAGTTTAAAAATTAAAAATTAAAAATTAAAAATTAAAAATTAGAAATTAGAAATTAGAAATTAGAAATTAGAAATTAATCTTTGCCACTCCCACGCTTTTGTCGGCACCACCGTAGTACAAAAGCCATTTTCCTTTAAAAAAAACAAGGCCAGTAGCAAAAACTACATTATTAACTTTGCCATATTTTTCCCAATACTCAGTTGGTTCAAGGATTGGTTTCTCTGATCTTTTTAATACTTTTGAAGGGTTATTTTTATCAAATATTACCCAACCAATTGAAAATTTTCCTTCGGTGTTTTTTCCATTATAAATTAAAAGAATTCCTTTTTTCGTTAAAATAGGCGGAGGACCGTTTTCAACCAAATGGTTATCAAAAGTATTACCTTTTCTTGAAGTTAAAATTGGCTTAGCATTAATATTCCAATTTTTTAAGTCTTTTGAAAAAGCAAGTTTAATTTCCTTTCCGCCAACATACATTACATAATTTCCTTTGTATTTATAGTTTTGTACTATCGCTCCTGATTTATCATTTTGGATAAGGGGATTTGTTTTTTTCCAGCGAGTAAGATCTTTTGAAAAAGCCCCCATTAGCTTTATTTTATAATCTCCTTTTTTGTCTTTCCCTTCATAAGCAGTATAAGTTAAAAAATATTGATTTTCTATTTTTATTATTCTTGGATCTTCGCATCCCATTTTTTCATAGGTTCTTTCAGGTTTAATTACTGGATTTTTTGGGAATTTTTTAAAGTTAAAACTATCATTACTTATATAAAGATTAATTTCAGAAATAATTTTTTCTCCTAAACCTTTTTCGCTTCGACAAAGTAAAAAAACTTTATTGTTTTTCACAATAGCTGCAGGATTATAAACAGAGGACTCTTTTTCTTCCAATAAAGGAACAATAATTGGATTTTTTTTGTATTTTTGACAAGTTAACATTTTGAAATAAATTATTAAACCTCTCCTTTTTTAATAGCCGAAAGCAGTGCTTTTAAGCTACAAGTAGCAACGCCAATTACGGTATCAGCCGCTCCATAATAAACAAAAAGGGTATCTCCAATTACTACCGCACCACAGGTAAAAACAACATTTGGAACAACTCCTTCTTTCTCGTAAGGCTCTTGAGGCTCTAAAATCCAACCCTTTGAGCGGTAAAGAATTTTTTCAGGATTTTCTTTATCAATAAGCATTACTCCTAATCTATAGGTTCTTTTTTCTTCTTTTCCGTCCTTTTTTCTTACCTCTCGTCGCGATGGGGCAGGTTGATCTACTCCGTGATAAATAAGTAACCACCCATCCCTAGTTTCAATTGGTGGCGCTCCTGCTCCAATTTTCCAAGCATCCCAAGAATTTTCTCTAGGAGTAGCTATTACTTTATGACCAATCCATTTCGGCGGTAAAATTGCTAAATTTTTTGAATAAGCTACATAAATTGATGGTTCAACCCTGTAATAAAGCGTATAATAATTATTTATTTTTTTAGGGAAAAGAACACCATTTTTTTCTGGCTGCAAAACCTCTGGTAATAAAAGATTATCAAATTTTTTCCAATGGAAAAGATCAGTACTTACTGCCATTGCTATATTTGTACTTTCCTCTTTCAGCAACGGAGGAGCTTTGCGTCCAAGATAGGCAGTATATAAAAGATAATACCTTCCATCAATTTCAGTGATTCTAGGATCCTCGCAACCAGCTGGTTCGTACCATTTTTCTGGTTCAATGATGGGATAATCATACCTTTTTTCGATTGTAACTCCATCGTTTTTTAAAATGCACATTCCTAATCTTGAGATAGGAAAACCATCAGCTTCTTCTTCTCCCATTGCTCGGTAAATAAGATAAACTTTATTATCTTTTAAAATTGCGGCCGGGTTAAAAACCATTCTTGATTCCCAAGGATGTTCTTTTATTGGTGTTAGAATTGGATTTTTCGAATATCTTTGAAGTTGAAACATAAGAAAAAATCAAAAGCTGAATCGAGCGAAGCGAAATGAGGTAAGAAACAAAACGAAATTTCGTTGATCAGCAAATATCAAAAATAAAATACTTAATCTATAATTTAGCAAAAATTTTGCTTTTTAGCAATTTTTTGCTAGGATAAAAAATGGAATTGGAGAGGTGCCGGAGTGGACGAACGGGCTTGCCTGGAGAGCAAGTGTGCCAGAAATGGTACCGTGGGTTCGAATCCCACCCTCTCCGC
>DAOSAR010000009.1:0-14937 GCA_035360455.1 Candidatus Pacearchaeota archaeon
TTAATAAATTCTCTAAATAATGGATGCGGCCTCAATGGCCGTGATTTAAATTCGGGATGAAATTGAGTACCAACAAAAAATGGATGTTTTTCTTGAGGTAATTCAATAATTTCAATTAAATTCAATTCAGGATTCACTCCCGCTATAACCATTCCATTTTGCTCTAAATTGCTTTTAAATGCATTATTTACCTCAAAACGATGTCTATGTCGTTCTGACACAAAATTGCTCTTATAAGCCCTAAAACTTATCGTATTTGGAAAAATTTTACAATTCCATGCTCCTAATCTCATTGTCCCACCATATTTTTTCTCTTTTAACTTATTTTTTTGATCTTCCATTAGATCAATAACTGGATATTTAGTTTTGGGGTTCATTTCAGTAGAATGAGCATTTTTAAGACCACAGACATTTCTTGAAAATTCAACTACTGCAAGTTGCATTCCAAGACATAATCCTAAAAATGGAATTTTATTTTTTCGACAAAATTCAATAACTTTTATTTTTCCTTCGATTCCCCTATTTCCAAAACCACCAGGTACAATTATTCCATCAAAATTTTTTAATTCTTTTAATTTCTCTTCACCAAATTTCTTTTCATATTCTTCTGTGTCTAGCCAACTAATTTCCGGTTTTGCTTCAAAAGAAAAACTTGCATGTTTTACCGCTTCAATCACTGAAATATAAGAATCCATTAAAGTAAATTTACCTGAGCGGAAATATTTTCCAGCAATACCAATTTTAACTTTTCTTTTTGGGTTTTTAATTTTTTTAACTAATTTTTTCCATTCAGTTAAATCTTTTTTCGAGGGTTTAAGCCTAAACTTTGTTAAAATTCTATTTAAAATATTTTCTTTTTCAAAATTTAACGGAACTTCATAAATTGATTCAACATCTGGCGCAGAAATAATATCTTCTTTTTTTACATTGCAAAAGATTGAAAGTTTTTCTTTTCTTTTGTCATCAACAGGATATTCTGAACGAGCAATAATAATATCAGGTTGGATCCCAGCTGAATTTAAAGTTCTAACTGCATATTGAGTAGGCTTTGTTTTCATTTCTCCAATCATTTTTGGCACTGGTAAATAGCTTACTAAAATAAAAATTACATCTTTGGGATGCATTAATTTCATCATTCTTGCCGCTTCTAAAAATAAAAGATTTTGATACTCCCCTACTGTTCCTCCGATTTCTATTAAAACAAAATCACTTTTAGTATCGCGAGCTACTTTTTTAATTCTGCGAATTACTTCATTAGGAATATCTGGGACTACTTCAACGCATCGACCACCATATCCTAAATTTCTTTCTTTTTCAATAACAGTCTGATATACCCTACCAGTAGTCATGTAGTTTTCATCTAAGATATTTTGATCTAAAAAACGTTCATAATTACCAATATCTTGATCACATTCTGTTCCATCTTCAGTAACAAAAACTTCTCCATGTTCGATAGGATTCATTGTGCCAGCATCTACATTAATATAAGGATCTATTTTTATTGCTGAGACATTAAAACCGCTTGATTTCAAAATTCTTCCAATTGAAGCAGTGGCAATTCCCTTTCCAATACCTGACATTACCCCTCCGCAAACAAAAATATATTTCGTCATTTTCAAAAATTATAAACGAATTCAAAGCAAAAATATTCTAATAAAAAATAAAATTCGCTTTATATTGACTTTAAATTCGTTCTTTATTGGTGATTTCTATTTCTCTTTTACAATTTTTATTTTAATTTCTGTTTCTAAACCTTCGCCTAGTTTTATTTTAATAGAGTATTCTCCTAATTTACTTATTGGTTCGTTTAAAATAATATTTTCTTTTTTCACTTCAAAACCTTGTTTTTTTAAAAATTTTGAAATTTTTGAAGCATTAATTTTTTCAAAAAGTTCTTTTTTCACTCCGATTTTTACCGGTATTTCTAATTTTAAATTCTTTAATTTTTCTAATTCTTCTTTGAGCGCTTTATTTTTTTCTTCTTCTTTCTGCTTTATTTTTTCTAGTTCTCTTTTTTGCCAAGCTAAATTTTTTTCAGTAGCAGGAATCGCTAACCCTCGGGGAATTAAAAAATTTCGGGCATAACCCGGTTTAACATTTTTTATTTCAAGCCTTTTCCCTAAGTTTGAAACGTCTTTTAAAAGAATAACTTCCATAAAAATAAAATTCCAATGGCCAATTTTCAATTTTCAAGCAAATCCTAAATTCTAATTTCCAAACAGATAGTTTTGAACGTTTGGTCATTAGTTATTGATTGAATATTGGTCA
This sequence comes from Candidatus Pacearchaeota archaeon, assembly GCA_035360455.1. Classification (GTDB taxonomy): domain Bacteria; phylum Patescibacteriota; class Minisyncoccia; order Minisyncoccales; genus DAOPTN01. The sequence goes on from DAOSAR010000009.1 coordinate 2,269, forward strand.
TTGAACATTGGTTTATTTATTATTACACTGTTCTCCTTGAAATATTTATTAAAATTCCTATTCCTATTAAAGTACACATTAAGGCAGATCCACCATAACTGATAAGCGGCAAAGGCATGCCAGTAAAGGGAATCAAACCGCAAACTGCCATAATATGAAACATTGCCTGGATCGAAATCCAACTAGTAATTCCAATCGCTAAAGCTTGACTAAATATATTTGGTGCTTTTTTTGCTATTATAAACCCTCTTGAGCAAATTATCAAGTATAAAATTATTATAATAGTAGCGCCCAAAAAGCCAGTTTCTTCTCCCCACACAGCAAAAATTGTATCATTCATTGGTTGAGGAAGATAACCTTCTTTTTGAATCCCGTTCGTGAATCCCTTTCCAAAAATACCTCCAGAGCCCAAAGCAATAAGAGATTGATTTATTTGATAACTATCGCCCAATATATCTTCTTCTGGATTTAAAAAAGTAAAAACTCTTTCAGCTTGATAATCAAAAATAAATATAGCACTTAAAAGCAAAGCTATTCCAAGGAAAATTAAAAGAAAAACATGAGAAATTGACCCTCCAACTCCAAAAAACATTAAAAGAGCAATAAAAGAAATTACTCCAAGAGTTCCCATATCTGGTTGAAGTAAAAGTAAAAATGCAATTGGTGCTAAAATAATTAAAAACGGTATTAAACTTTCTTTAAAACTAGTAATTTTCTTTGTTTCTATTTTTTTTTCAAAAAAAGCTGCAAGATAAAGGATTAATGATAACTTAGCAAATTCTGATGGTTGAAAAGTAAAACCTCCAATATTTATCCATCGCGTTGCCCCTCCTGCTTTAAATGTTAAGCTAGGAATAAATACTAAAATTAGAGATATTATTGCTAGTAAAAGAAAAAAGGGAGCAATTTTTTTTAAAAAATCCAAGGAAAATTTTGAAAAAATATAAGCTAAAACAATTCCCGGAAAAAAACCATATAATATTTGATGTAAAAGATAATAGGTTGAACTACCGGTGCTTGGATCGTTATTAATTTGAGTTTTTTCTTTAGATAAGACTATTGAAGAAGTAAAAAGCATTAAGAGCCCCAAAAAAATTAAAGCTGCTAGACTCCAAATTAAAATAGCATCTGGCCGATGAGAAGGAATAATTTTAGAAGGCATAAAAATTTATTATAAATTTAAAACAATTAGAATGGTGCACCGAAGATAATTCCAAGTTCTTTTAAAAACCAAATTAAAAACCACACAAGGAATGAAATCCGAAACCATTCTGGTAAAAAAGAAAAATGCCAAATTAAGAAAATAACTAAAGAGAAAATTAAAAAAATAGCTATTAACCCAAATACATCTCCTTTGAGCAACGACATAAATTTTTTTTAATTCTAATATCCTCCTAATAAATGAAGATGCAAATGATCTATTTCTTGCCCTGCTTTTTTCCCCAGATTGAAGTGAAGTCTATATCCGTCTTGAGTATTATATTCTTGAGCCATCAACCTTGCTGTTTTAAATAAATCTAAAAAAATCTCCCAATCTTCTTCTTTTATGTCATCAAGCGACTCAATATGCTTTTTTGGCACAATTAAAAGATGGATCGGAGCTTTTGGATTAATATCTTTAAAAACTGATACATTTTCATTTTCGAATAAAATTTCTGTATCAGTTTTTCCGTTAGCAATATTACAAAAAAGACAATTCATAGGTAAAAATTTCTAATTTCTTTTTATGATTAATTTCTAAGCCTTGAAGAAATTTGAGAATTAAAAAATTTTAAGTTGGGAAATTCAAATTTCCTTCTTCGGAATTATTATTTTCTTCATTATCTCTTTTAAAATATACTTCTCTTGGTTTCGCGCCTTGGCTTGGACCTATTACGCCGTTTTCTTCAAGCATGTCTAGTAGTCGAGCAGCTCTTGCATACCCAATTCTTAATCGCCGTTGCAAAAGCGAAGCAGAAGCTTTTTGAGCTTGAATTACTATTTTTTTTGCTTCATCGTAAAGCTCATCGTCACCTTTTCCAAATTCCGAAAATTCAGATTCTTGAACCTCGTTTAATGTTTCTTCTAAGCTCTCTTTTAATTTTTGATCCTGCTCTTCTCTCTTTTGATTTTTTTCAATAAAATCAACGACTCTTTTAATTTCTCTTGAAGAAACATAAACTCCTTGATATCTTCTAGGTTTTGCCGCTTCGCCCGAAAGATAAAGCATATCTCCTCTTCCCAAAAGTCTTTCTGCTCCTGCCATATCCAAAATTGTTCTTGAGTCAATTTGAGAAGCTACTTGAAAAGCAATTCTTGAAGTAATATTTGCTTTGATTAATCCTGTTAAAACTTCAACTGAAGGACGTTGAGTTGCTAAAACTAAATGAATTCCTACTGCTCGAGACATTTGAGCGAGCCTTACGATTCCAGCTTCAAACTCTTTCCCTTTTGCTGCCATTATATCAGCTAATTCATCAATAATCAAGACAATATAAGGAAGCTTTTCAAAGTCTTCTTCTTTTCCTTTAGTTTCAACAAACTCATTATAACTTTTTATATCTCTTTTTTGAGCTTCATGTAAAACACCAAATCTATCTTCCATTTCTTTAATTAACCATTTTAAAAGAGGCACCACTTTTTGATGTTGAACTATTGGTTCACATAAAAGGTGGGGCAATGGCGCATAGCTACTAAATTCTACTCTTTTTGGGTCAACTAAAGCTAAGCGCAAATCTTGAGGCCCATTTCTCCAAAGCAATGATATAATTAAAGAATTTAAAAATACAGTTTTCCCTGCCCCTGTAGCACCGGCAACTAAAAGATGAGGCATTGCACCAAGATCGGCAAAAGCAGGTTTTCCCATAACATCTTTTCCTAAAGGAAAGCTAAGGGGTGGTAAGTTAAGAAACTCAGGCGAAGATAAAACTTCAACTAATCTTACTTGAGCTCTTTTTTGATTTGGTACTTCAATTCCAACTAAGGACTTTCCGGGAATTGGAGCTTCAATCCTTATAGGGTGAGCTGCCAATGCTAGTGCTAAATCGTTTTGCAAAGACATTATTCTTGAAAGCTTAATTCCTTCGGCAGGTTTTAAAGTGTATTGAGTAACAGTTGGGCCAATATTAATTTCGCCCATTTCAACTTCTATTCCAAAATTTTGAAAAGTTCTTTTGATAATTTGAGCATTAGCCCTAAGGTTTCCAGCAATAGCATGATTTTCTTCTTTATCAAGAAGCGCTAATGGAAGAGTTTTATATTTAAGGGGCGATGAAACTATTTTAATAATTTTTGGAGTAGCAATTTCTATTTTTTCCTTTAATTCTTTTTGCGGTAAAATTTCTTTTACTTTTAAATTCACCTTACCTTCTTGGAGTTTTTGAGGTTGTTCTTTTTCTGTTTCTTGTTCGACTTCTTCTTGATGTCGAATTTTAAATTTCTTTAAAACAGGAATATTAAACAAAAGAGAAATTGAAATTAAAAAGAGAGCAATAAAAAAAATAAAGGAACCAGCAATACCAAAAGGTTCTTTTACCAATGAAACCAATATTCTACCGAAAGAACCACCAAGGTTCTTCGAAAATAATTCAAGAATAGAAAAAAAAGATGAAAGGAATAAAATACCTCCAATAATAGTAGAGGGATATGGTGAAAGACGTTCAGCAAAGAAAAAGACCATTCCAATAGCAAAAAAGAGCAAAGCTATTAACCATGCTCCTCCGCCGAAAAGTAAGGTTAGACTTTGAGCAAAACTTTGACCAACCTTACCAGCTAATCCACAAAGAGAAAAGGCAAAAAATATTCCCAAGAAACTAAAAATTACTCCCCAAATACTTTTTTTAGCTTCAGGGGATAAATTAAGAAAAGAAGACGATTTCTGGGATTTATTATTCTTTTTCTTTTTCTGGGAATTGTTTTTCTTTTTCATGAGATAGCTTAAAGCCTGTTCCAGCAGGTATTAGCTTCCCTATTATAACATTCTCTTTTAATCCTCTCAACTTATCTTCTTGGCCTTCCAAAGCTGCTTTTATTAATACTCTTGAAGTTTCTTGGAATGAAGCTGCAGAAAGAAAACTACTAGTAGATAGAGCTACTTTTGTTAATCCAAGCAAAATTGGTTTTCCTTTTGCTTCTTCTTTGCCAGCTTTCCGAAGCTTTTCATTTTCTTCAAAGAAATCTAACTTAGGAATGACTTCTCCTTGAGTAAATCTTGAATCTCCAGGACGAGTAATTTTTAATCGTGAAAACATTTGAGAAATAATTGTTTCTATGTGTTTATCATGAATAGTTACCCCCTCCCCAACATAAACTCTTTGAACTTCTTTTAAAATATATTTTTGAGTTTCTCTTATTCCTACCGCTTTAAATAAACTTTGAAGGTTAATTCTACCTTCAAAAATTGGTTGGCCTGGCAAAACCTCTTCTCCTTTTTTAACTAAAATACCGCTTTTTACCGGCAAATGATATTCTTTCTTTTCACCTTTTTCAGTTTTAACAATAACTACCATCCCTCCTTTTTCTTCTACAACTTTTTCTACTTTTCCTTTTTCTTCAAAAATTGCCGCCTCGCCTTTTGGTGGTCTTGCTTCAAATAGTTCTTCAACCCGAGGAAGTCCCAAAGTAATGTCGCCAGCACCAGCTACCCCACCAGTATGGAATGTTCTCATTGTAAGTTGAGTTCCTGGTTCGCCAATAGCTTGAGCTGCTATAACTCCTATCGCCTGCCCTAACTGAATAAACTGATGAGTTGTTAAATCAGAACCATAACACATCTGACAAATTCCATCTTGGCTTTGGCAACTTAAAGGAGAACGAACTCTTACCTTTTGAATCCCTGATTTTTCGATAAAATCAGCTGTTTTTTTATCGATTAGTTCGCCTTTTTTTATAATTATCTTATCTCCGTCTTTAATATCTTCAAGGATAATTCTCCCTATAAGTTTTTGAGAGAAATCTTGATTAATTTCTTCAGCATCTTTCCTATCAATAATTATTCCTTTTTTATCGCCACAGTCTTTTTCTCTAATGATTAACTCATGACTTGCATCAATTAATCTTCGGGTAAGGTATCCAGCGCTTGATGTTCTTAAGGCAGTATCAGCAGTTCCTTTCCTTGCTCCATGGGTTGAAATAAAATATTCCAAGGTAGTTAAACCTTCTTTATAACTTCGTTTAACTGGCAATTCAATAATCTCACCAGAAGGATTTGTTACAAGACCTTTCATTCCTGCCATCTGGCTTGGCTGAGACCATGATCCTCGAGAACCTGATTCAATAATAGCGTAAACTGATCCAAATTTAGGCAATGTTTCCGGTACAAGTTTTGAAATTTTGTCTTTTACTTCTTGCCAAACTTCAATAATTTTTGTTTTCCTCTCTGTTTCTGATAAAAATCCTTTCTTGTACTGCTCTTTGATGTTTTCTTCCTTTAATTCTGCTTCTTTTATTAGTTCTGTTTTTTCTTTTGGTATAACCAAGTCATCAATTCCCCAAGTATTTGCTGAAAGTGTTGCATATTCAAAGCCTAAATTTTTCAACTTATCAATTATTGAAATAACAATTTTTTGATCATATTTTTCAATAAGAGCTGCAAGTAGTTTTTGAATGCTTTTTGAATTTTGGACATTATTTTGATAAGGAAAATCTTCCGGTAAAGCATCGTTAAAAATTACTCTACCTACTGAGGTCTCAATTAATTTTCCTCCTTCTTTTTTAATTCTCACTTTAATCTTTGCTTGAACATTAATTTTTTCCATTGCATAAGCAAGTTTTGCTTCTTCTTCGTTTGAAAAAATTTTTCCTTCTCCTTTTGCCTCCGGCCTAATATTTGTTAAAAAATAACAACCCAAAACCATCTCTTGTCTTGGAACAGCAATAGGTTGACCAGTGGCTGGCTTCAAAATTCCTTTTGAAGAAATCATTAAATTTCTTGCTTCCTCTTGAGCTTTTTTTGAAAGTGGCAAATGAACAGCCATTTGATCACCATCAAAATCAGCATTAAAAGCTGGACAAACCAATGGATGTAATTGAATCGCTTGTCCCTCAATTAAAACTGGTCTAAATGCTTGAATAGATAAACGATGCAAAGTGGGAGCTCTATTTAAAAGTACATATTTACCTTGAATTATTTCTTCTAAGATTTCCCATACTTCTTTTCTTTCTTCGGAAATTAAAATTCCCGCTGCTTTTACATTATGAGCTAACCCTCGCTCAATAATTTTATTAATCACAAAAGGTTTAAATAATTCCAAAGCCATTTTTTTGGGAAAACCAACTTCTTCAATTTTTAATTCTGGACCTACCACAATTACTGCCCTTCCAGAATAATCAACTCTTTTCCCTAAAAGATTTTGACGAAATCTTCCTTGTTTACCCCTTAATATATCAGCTAAAGATTTTAATTGTCTTTTTCCGCCAGTAGGGGCTTGAACCATTTGACTTTTTCTTGCAGAATTATCAATTAAAGCATCAACTGCTTCTTGAAGCATTCTTTTTTCGTTTCTGACAATAACTTCCGGAGCGCCAATTTCTTTTAAATATTTTAATCGGTTATTTCGATTAATAACTCTGCGGTAAAGATCGTTGAGGTCAGAAGAAGCATATCTTCCTCCGTCAAGCTGAACCATTGGCCGTAAGTCAGGTGGTAAAACCGGTAAAAAAGTAAAACACATCCATTCTGGCTTTACTCCTGAATGGATCATTGAACGAACTAAACTTAATCTTTGCCTTACTTGCTTTTTTGAACTACTTTTTTCAAGTTCTACTTCTAACTCTTTTTCTAATTTTTGAAGATCAATTTCTTCAAGCAGTTTTTTAATTGCTTCTGCGCCAGTTAAAGCCCAAAAACATTCACCATATTTTAGAGAAAATCTTTGATAATCATTTTCTGAAAGAATAGTCCCTTTTTTTAAAGCAGCAAGTTCGTCTTTTGCTTTTTGCGCTTCTTCTTTTAACGTTTGCTTTTCTTCCTTGGTTATGCCTTTTTTCTTTCTGTCAAATTCTGTTTGGATATCTGAAAGAATTTTCTTTTTTGCTTCCTCGTCTACTTCAACAATAATATAAGACATAAAATAAACCACTTTCTCAATTTGTTGCATTGATCTACTTAGCAAAAGACCAATCCTTGAAGGCACTCCCCTTAAAAACCAAATATTAACCACTGGGCTTGCTAATTTTATATGACCTAATCTCTCTCTTCGAACAGAAGATTTTGTAACCTCAACTCCGCATTTGTCACAAACTACTCCTTTATATCGAACACCGTGATATTTACCACAATAACATTCGTAATCCCTAGTTGGCCCAAAAATTTTTTCACAAAAAAGCCCGTCTTTTTCCGGACGTTGAGTTCGATAATTTATTGTTTCTGGCTTTGTGACCTCGCCATGAGACCAAGATAAAATTTCTTGAGGTGAAGCAAGCCTAATTTTTATTGTATCAAAATCTTCAACTTTGGCCATAATAATTAAATTTAAAATTCCAATTACCAAACTCTAAATTCCAAACTCGAGTTTTAAAAACTATATTATTTAGAATATTTTGTAATTAGAATTTTATAAATTTAAAATTGAAAAATTTATTTTTCGTTTTGTTTTTTGATTAACTCTATATTAAGCCCTAATGATTTTAATTCTGCCACTAGAACATTAAAGCTGGAAGGAATATTTGGTGTTTTAATTTCTTCTCCCTTAACAATAGCTTCATAAGTTGCTGCCCTTCCCGCAACATCGTCTGATTTTACCGTTAACATTTCTTGTAAAGTATAAGCAGCTCCATAGCCCTCCAATGCCCAAACCTCCATTTCTCCAAATCTTTGTCCTCCAAATTGGGCTTTTCCACCAAGCGGCTGTTGAGTAATTAAAGAATAAGGACCAATTGAACGCATATGAATTTTATCTTCTGCCATATGAATAAGTTTCATTATATACATATAACCAACCGCTACTTTTTCTTGGAATGGCAACCCAGTTCTTCCATCAAAAAGTTTTATTTTTCCATCTTCTGGAAGACCTGCATTTTTAAGTTCATTTTTAATATCTGCTTCTGAAGCTCCATCAAAAGCAGGAGTGATTGCTTGATAACCTAATTTTTTAGCGGCAAATCCTAAATGGGTTTCCAAAATTTGGCCTATATTCATTCTTGAAGCAACAGAAAGAGGATTTAAAATAATATCTACCGGTGTGCCGTCTTCCAAAAATGGCATTTCTTCTTCCGGAAGAATTTTTGCAATTACTCCTTTATTTCCATGCCTTCCGGCAAGTTTATCTCCTACCGTAATTTTCCTTAAATAAGCTACTTCAACTTGGATTTTTTTAATAACGCCTGGCTCTAGTTTATCTCCCTTAGCTCTATCAAAAATACTAACCCTTATTACTTTTCCTCTCTTACCATGAGGTAAAACCAAAGATGTATCTTTTACTTCTTTTGCCTCTTCTCCAAAAATCTTCTTTAAAAGCATTTCTTCTGAGGTTAGTTCTTCTTCTCCTTTTGGAGAAACCTTACCAACTAAAATATCACCAGCCTGAACTTCAGCACCTATTCTTATAATTCCATCTTTGTCTAAATTTCTTAATTTTGTTTCCGAAACATTGGGAATATCTGAGGTTGTTACTTCTGGTCCTAATTTTGTTTCTCTTACATCACAACTAAAATCTTCAATATGAACCGAAGTAAAAATATCTTTTTTCGCTACTCTTTCTGATAAAATAATAGCGTCTTCGTAATTAGCACCGCGCCAAGGCACAAATGCACACAAAAGATTTTTCCCTAAAGCGAGATGGCCATCAGCAATAGCTACTCCTTCGGCTAAAATATCTCCTTTTTTAACCCTTTGTCCTTTTTTAACAATTGGTCTTTGAGAAATACTAGTGTATTGGTTTGATCTTACAAAATTTAAAATAGGGTATTCTTTAAGTTCATCTTTCTTATTCTCAATTAAGATATGAGATCCATCAACTTCTTTAACTTCGCCATCTTCATCAGCAAAAATTACTTGGCTTGAGTTTTGAGCTACTACATCTTCCATTCCTGTGCTTACTAATGGCGGTTCTGGTCTTAAACAAGGCACAGATTGCTTTTGCATATTGCAACCCATTAAAGCACGGTTTGCATCATCATGTTCAAGAAAAGGAATTAAAGAAGCTGCGCCTGATAAAATTTGCTGAGGAGAAACATCGATATAATCTATTTTTTTTGCCTCAATTGTTCCTGGTTCTCCACCAATTCTTGCTTCTATCTTTTTCGGTAAAATTTTCCCAGAAGAATCACGAGGAGTAGTGGCTGGTGCAATATTATATTTTTCTTCAACATAGGCATTTAAATATTCAACCTTGTTAGTAACTTTTCCGTTTTCAACTTTAAAATAAGGAGTCTCTAAAAAACCTAAACGGTTAATTCTTGAAAAGAGAGCAAGATGCGTTATCAAACCAACATTTTGTCCTTCTGGCGTTTGGATTGGACAAATCCTTCCGTAGTGACTTGGCTGAACATCTCTTACTTCAAAGCCTGCCCGTTCTCTTGTTAATCCTCCCGGCCCCATTGCTGAAAGCCGTCTTTTATGCTCAAGCTCAGCTAATGGGTTTTCATTGTCCATAAACTGAGAAAGTTGGGAAAGAGTAAAAAACTCTTTCACCTGAGCAGCGAAAGGATGAGGGTTGATAATGTTTTTTGGTTCTGCCTCAGAAATTTCAACAGTAGACATTCGATCTTTTATAATTCTTTCCATACGAAGCATTCCCACTCTTAATCTTGATTCAAGAAGCTCAGCTAAGGTCCTTATTCTTCGATTTCCTAAATGATCAATATTATCTGGCCTGGCTTTTGGATTTTTATTAAGTTCAATAATTTCTTTTATAAACAAAACAAGATCATTGATATTTAAAAGACAATCATTTTTAGTAATAGTTTTTAAATCTTCTAATCTCATCCTTTGTTGAATGCGCCATCTGCCTACTTCTGATAAATCATACCGTTGATGATTGAAAAACATTCCATCAAAAAAGCTTTTAGCATTTTCTATCGTCACCAAATCTCCCGGTCTTAAATGACTATAAATTTCCATTATTGCCTCTGTTTGATTTTTAGCAAGATCTCTTTTTAATGTCTCTTCAATATAGTTTATCTCACTCCCTTTAATATTCTCTTCAAAAATTTTCTTTATTTCTTCAGTTGATTCAAGACCAAAAGCACGAAGCAAGGTTGTAGCCGGTACTCTTCTTTTACGATCGATCTTAACCCAAATAACACCATTTTGATCAGTTTCAAATTCAAGCCAAGCGCCACGATTAGGAATTACTTTTGCTCCAAATAAATTTTTTCCATAAAAAGAAGTTGCCGTAAAAAAAACGCCGGGAGAGCGAATAAGTTGAGAAACGAGTACTCTCTCGACGCCATTTAAAATAAAAGTTCCATTTTCCGTAATTAATGGAAAATTGCAAAGATACACTTCTCCTTTTTTCTCCTCGCCCAAACTTTTATTTTTTAGACGGGCCTCTACTAAAAGCGGACTTTCATAAGAAACATTTTTCTCTTTTGCTTCCTTTGGAGTAATCTTAGGAGCTTGAAGATTAACCCCATCAAAATAAAGTTCAAACTCCTTCCCTCCTCCATAATCTTTTATTGGGGAAAATTCATCAAAAAGATTTTTTAATCTATTTTCTAAAAAATCTTCGTAAGAATCGATTTGAAATTGGACTAGGTCTGGACAAGGAAAACGAAAAGAATAGTGGCCGAAGTTTTTTTTCTGCATATTCTTATATCGCAGATAGCGCGGATTTAAAGGCAGATAACACAGGTATTTATCTGCGTAAAAATTCGCATAGAAATTATCAATATTAATCTGCGATAAGAAAAAATAAACCCAAAAAAAATTTAACTGGGCTTAAAGCTTTTTATAGAAATTTAGTAAGAAAAGTAAAACAGAGGTAAATCTAAAGTAATATACTTCTACTGTATACACTCTATTTTATATTTATTTTTTAAAAAATGTCAAGATCTCCCACCGCTTGATTTAATTTAATGAATTTTAGCACCTGGTGGGATTTCCTTTTCTGGTTTTAAAAGTACTGGTTCGCCATCAATTTCAGCTGCTAAAAGCATTCCTTGACTTTCTACTCCCATAATTTCTCTCGGTTCTAAATTAGCTATAACAACGATTTCTTTTCCTAAAAGATTTTCGGGCTCATAAAATTTTGCGATGCCTGCTACAATTTGTCTTTTTTCATCTCCTAAATCAATTTCCAATTTTAAAAGCTTTTCTGATCCATTAATTTTTTCTGCATTAATAACTTTTGCAATCCTTAAGTCTAATTTTTGAAATTCCTCAAAAGTTATCATATAATTTAAAATATTAACAAAAATAATTTAAAAAAGCAAATTTTTTAAAAACAATTAAATATTTTTAATAAGAAAGCGCCACTTTCGATGGCTCCAATAAGGCCCGGCATAATCAATGCCAATTCGTGGTGTTGTAATAATTTGATTTTGTTTTATCTTCTCTCCCCTATCTTCCAACCAAATTCTTTTGCTTTTTGTTAAATCTTCACCGTAAAAAGATTTATCTAATTTTAAATATCTGCAAAGTTTACCAGGGCCATTAGCTAAGTTTCCTAAATTAGAATCTAAAGCTCTTATTAAAATGCATTCTGGTTTTCCTTCTTTAAAGGTTGTGATATTTAACTGCCAGTACATTCCGTAAACTAAATAAATATAAATATGACCGCCAATTAAATACTCTGCTTTGTTCCTTTGAGTAATTTTGCCTTGATAGGCATGGGAAGCTTTGTCTTGAGGGCCAATATAAGCTTCCGTTTCAATAATTTTGCCTTGTAATTCTCTACCTTTATATTTTCTTACAATATATTTTCCCAAAAGATCTTTTGCTACTTCTAAAGTTGGTCTTGTGTAAAAACCTCTTTGTAATCTTTTTCTCCGCATATAACTAATTTTTAATTTTCATTTCAAGCTCTATTTCATCCCTTAAAGGAATTCCTTCATTGCCAATCAGAGGAATTCCTGGCTTAATTTTTCGAGACAGTTCTATAGCATTAGGGTAAACTTTTTTAAAGACAAATCCTCTCTTTTGCCAGAATTTAAGGGCTTTTAAATTATCATTAGTAGTAATTAACCAAACTCTTTTTAAATTTTCTTTTTTGGCTAAATTTATTACTTTTTTTACTAATTTTGTCCCAATTCCTTTGTCTTGTAAAAAACTATTTAGGCTTACGATTTCCAATTCTCCTTTTTGAATTTCATAAGTTATCAAACCAACTTTTTTATTGTTAAGTTTTGCAATATATCCATTTAGTTGCTCTGGTCTATGAATTTTTCCTTTGCTTACAATAAAATTTCCGCCCCATTCCTGTTCAAAAATTTTTCTTATCCATACGTAATCTTCATTTTTTATCTCCTGAATATTTATTTGAGAGTTTAAACGCTTCATAATATTATCTCATAAATTTTTGAGATTTACCACCTTTCTTTATGAATTTTCTTTGGATCAAAGTCTGCATCAACATAAGGGAAAACTTTTTCTTTTGGATAACCAACAGGAATAATATTTATAATTTTATATTCTTCTGGCACTCCTAGAATTTCTTTAATTTTTTCTTCCCAAACACCTCCACCTACAGCTTTCCAAACTGTTCCTAATCCTAAAGCCGTCGCCTGCAAAAACATATTTTCAGAAACAAC
>DAOSAR010000009.1:15037-16673 GCA_035360455.1 Candidatus Pacearchaeota archaeon
TATTTTTCACCATCGCATTCAATATCGATATTACCTTTTTTACAAAACACGCCGAAATCCAAACAATACGTTTGTTCATCAACTTTCACATATAATTGCCTTTCTACTTCTATTTTTCTTCTTTTCATTTCCAAGTACATTTTTTCTTCTAAGGGACTAGTATCATATAAATCATTTATTCCTTCAGCAGTCATTAATTTTTCTAAAGTTGTTGGAATATGGACAATTGTTCTTTTACTCTTGCTAAAAATTGGGTGTGGCAATTTTTGAATCTCGCCAAGATTAAATTTGTAATAATCTTCCATTGCTCTTTTATTTTCTGGCTCTTCTGGGAAAAGTTCAATTCTTTTAATTGTTTCTACGCCTAAAACTTCTGCAAAATAAATTACTTTATACTGATATTTTTTGCCAAAAACTTTAGGAAAGTAAAATGCTACATACTCTGCTAAAGGAGCGTTCTTTGGTGCAGATTTAACTGGAATATGATACCACTTTTCTTTTTGGATTTTTGGCCAAAGATTTTTTCTTGGCACAATCCCTACTAAAGCCGGCTGTTTTTGTTGCTTTTGCATTTTTCTTTATTAATCAATTATTAATCAATATTCCAACATTCTCAAGAATGTGAGAATATTGTAACTTTAAAAATTGGCTTCAAAAATCTTGTTTTTTTGTTTTGCGCCTTTAACTAATCTTATCTTTGACTCTGGAATTTTAAAATACAAAGCAAGTGCTTTTACCACTGCCTTGTTTGCCTTCCCCTCCGCTGGTTTTTCTTTCACAAAAACCTCAAAAGCATTTTCTGATTTTTTAATAATTTCCTCATTTTTTGAATTTGGAAAAACCTTAACTTTAATTAACATTGTTATTTATTTAAAAGATTGGCTCTGTAAAAACTAATAATGGCGCTTTATTACTTTTCTTTACACAGAGTTCAACTTTTCTCATAAACTTAATTTTTCTTTTCTAACAGTAAAACAGGATAACCTTTTTTAATGTGGTTTTTTTCAACGTTTTTCACGCCAAGTTTCTTTAAAAAATTAATACATTCTATTTTTGCTTCTATATTATTTTTAAAAAAATTATTTTTTGCCTCCACTTCTATAAAAGACCCTAATCCTTTGATTTTATCCAAAGCAACTTCAAAACGTCCGCAATCCCAATACTCCCGATTTTTATCTACTGTTATCACTTTTTTAAAATCCAAAAATTTTAAAATCTTTCTAAATTCTTTTGGATTAGAAATTTCTGTTTCGTATTCCTCAGCATATTCTTGCTCTCCATCTGGTTTTTTATTTATAGATTTATCGTATTCAAAAACCACTCTATCCGGGTTTGTTCTTATTCGCAACCATTCTGTCGGATGAGGTTTTTGAGCAAAAAAATCTCTATGAAAAGGAATATAATATTCATCAATTTGCCTTATTGATTTTATTAATCTTCCATAAGTTGAAACTTTCTTTTTGATATCGCCAAAATTTTCTATTTTTATTTTTACCTCAACTTCTTTATTCATAATTCTACTTAAATAATTTTCTTAAAGAGTTCGACTCTTTATTTTAATTAATTAATATTCTTATATTCTCGAGAATGTGAGAATATTTTATTTCTCTTTTGAACGCTTTAGCTAAAGTTGAAT
>DAOSAR010000009.1:16773-20191 GCA_035360455.1 Candidatus Pacearchaeota archaeon
TTTTTTATTTATTCGTTATTCTTGTTTTCAATTCTAATATTTCTTTAATTCTTTGGTCAACCAAACAATTGCTTTTTTAATATACGGCTCCTTATCGTCTTTAATTTTTTCTGCTAACTTTTTAATTTCTTTTTTGTTGAAGCCAGATCGATTTAACTCTATTAGCAGCACAATGGCAAATCTTCTTTGCCACAAATTCTTTGAAGAAATATATTTTTTAGAAAGCGCGAATATCTCTTTTTGCTTGCCTTTGGTTATCTTTCTTATCCCCTGAGTTGCAAGTGTATCACATACTGCCCAATCTGAAATATCTTTACTAAACTTTTCAATCAGTTTTATTGCCCGCTTCGGATCTTTATTTGCAAAATTTCCTAAAATTTTAACAGCAAGCAACTATTCTTCAAACACTTCGCTCTTCCACAACTTTTCAACAAAATCAAAATCTGTTTCTTTTATCTTTCCAGCAATATTATTCAATACTGAAGCTTTCACGCCATAAATTTTCTTTGCAGAAGGGATAGATTTTTTAAAACTTGCTTTTACTTTCTCATTTGCTTCCTTCTTCAAAATTTTTCTAATTTCCTCTAAACCCATAATTTTCAACATTCCAACATTCTCAAGAATGTGAGAATATCTTAATATCTTCTTTTTGTTTTTTAAGGACGGTTTAGAATGTGTTTATAAATTCAATAAATTTTTTGCCATAGGGCGACAAATGGTGAATTACTGCCCTACCTTGATATTCTTTATTCAAAAGACCAGCCTGTACAAGGCGTCGAGTGTGCTCGGAAGCTGTTTTCATATTACAATCAAGAATTTCAGCAATTTTCTCTAAAGTAAGACCATCATTTTGAGAAAGTAAAAGCAAAATTTCTATCCGCCGATGGTTTGCCGCGCCCTTAAAATACCTCTCTAATTGTTTTGGTTGTTTTGATGTCTTCATATTTTTCAAATAAATTTACTTAAAAATGCAGTTTATCATAACTAAAACGATATTCCAATATTCTTAAGAATGTTGGAATATTCTTATTTACTTTTTACTCTATTAAACTTTGCAGCGTTGAGTGATGTTATCTATTTTCTATCTATTACCCTTCTTTTTTCTTCTAGTTTTGTTTTGATGAGATTCCAGAATTTTCTCCATCGGACAAAGACCGTTCAAACGTTTGTGAGGAAAATAATTCCAAGCATCATTAACAACTTCAAGTATTTGATCAAATTCCTCTACGTCACCGCCCCTGTCAAATATAGAAATAACTTTCATTAAATCATCGCTTTCTTTTTCACGATAAATAATATCTTTTATATGTTCTACGCTAAAAGGACTGTTAATATTCTTTAACATTTGTGAGAGTTCTTTTTCTATTTCTTTACGTTTCTCTAAAATTTCTTTAATTTTCAATGGCTTGGATTGTTTTGCTTTAATAAATTTTTTCTCTTGGGTTTCGGTTATAATCGATATCGGTACTCCATTAAATTGTGCCTCTTCCCTAAGCTCTTGTATCTCATCTTTAGTAAGAGGCTTTCCCGTATAATAATCTTGCAATATAGAAATCCTAAATAATCGTTGCGTCTCAGGATCTAATTGTTCTTTTTTCATTTTTTGTTTTTCTTTATCAGGATACTTCAAAAACTCTTTCTCCATCTCTTTTGCCATTCTGACATTTTCTAAAATAAATGGATCTTGGGGAGATAGTGCTTGACCACGATTCAACCATTCCATTCCCTCTTTAAAATCGAAACAATGAAAATAACTCATTGCCAAATCTATATAAGTTAATGGATTTATTAAATCCAAACTAATCGCTTCTCTTAAATCATTCCTTCCTTCTTCCACTTGACCCAACATCACTTTAACCCAGCCCAAACTTCTTAAATTTTCCGCATGATGAGGTAATATTTGATCAGCTTTCTCAAGCGCTCTTTTTGCTAGAAACAATCTTCCACATTTCATTCTGGCAATCCCCAAAATATAATATAAATAAGGGTCATCAGGATTTTCCTTTAAAACATCTTTTATAATAGTAACCGCTAAAGATGATTTTCCTTGTCGCATTAAATCATCTGCCTTTTTAATTCTTTCATCCATAATCATAATTTTATTTTTTAATTTCCGATGTTTCGCGTAGCGAAACGAAGGGAAAAAAGATTTATCTTTTTGTCTAATTTTTTAACTTTTTGATGATTGATTTTAAATAATGGCATATTTTTAAAATTAATTTATTTAAGTTATTTTTTATTTACTCTTTGTTTTCTGATATCTTAAAATTGAGTCCTTAAATAATTATTCTCTAATTTATAATTGCCTTTAAGATTTCTTGAATAGTATCGTACCAATATTCTTTGTATTCTTTTTCAGCAAGGGCTTGATCACTCGGCTTACAAAATAGTTTTAATTTAATTGTAAATTTATCATAGGAGAATGATTTATCTTCAAAAATTTCCTTAAAACCATCTATTTTTCTATAAGCTTCTGTGTACTCTGTTCCTTTTGGATCTATAAAAACAATAAAATAATTTTTACTTCCTTTTTCTTTCATCCAAAAAATAAAGTCGGGTTTAAATTTATCAATTTTATTATTTTTGGAGTTATGCCAAGGAATATAAACATCATCTGTTGTTTCGTCTAATTTTGAGAATAACCACCATTCAAATTTTTTATCAAACAAATTATTTTCTTGATCTAAATATTCATCTAATTCTTGAATAAATTTTACTTCACTTTCCTCTTTAATAATGTGATTTAAATATTCAATTTTATGTTTTTGTTCAGATAAAATAATGGGATAATAATAATGATTTGGAACGTATTTTATTTTTATACCATCAAATGATTTTTCTTTCATCTCGTCCAAAATTTCTTTTTGAATATCAAAAGGAAGTTTACTTTGTTTTATTTCTTTCTCTTTTTCTTCATATGCTTTTACTTTATTAAATTTTTCTAAAAAGTCATTTAACTTTTCCTTACCGAAATATTTAACTTTTTCAAAATGAACAATAAATTTACCTTTTTCTACTTTTTCAAAATGGTCAAATTCTTCTGGAATTAAAGAAAAATGATCAATAATCCGAGATAAAATAATTTCGGGATTTAAAATAGCTATTTCTTCGTCAAATTTATAATAATTTAATGACTCATGTTCTTTAAAACTTTTCTCGATTGTATTTAATATCTTTGGTTCTATTTCATATTGCATTAAAAGCACCCTTTTATCATCGAAATACTCAAAATAATTTTTTACTAAATTAAAATCTTCTTTTGCTAAATAATATTTACTTTGTTCTCCTTTTTCTTTATCTGCAAGAATACAAGGCGCGGGTTTATATACCGGAACAAAAAGAGGTAGTTTCTTTGCTTTTTCATTAATTACAAACTTTTCGGTCAAAGGATATTCCTCGCCTCTTTCTTCAATTAAAG
>DAOSAR010000010.1:0-17680 GCA_035360455.1 Candidatus Pacearchaeota archaeon
GCCAATTTCGCCTTTAATAATTTTAAGTATTATTTTTTATTTTTTAACAAAATAACCCCTCGATAAACTCAGGGATAATCAACGAATTACGAATTTTTTACAAATGTACGAATATTTATTTCCCGAGTAATATCGGACTCTTATATGGTAGAAAACAAAACAGACAATAACAAACTTCCGATAAAAAATGTTGATGAGTTTATTAAAAAAGTTGATGAGATGAAAAAAAAGGATAAATTTGATTTATCCTCCGATGAAGATTTAAGTATCGCAATAATGAATTTAGTGAGCATTGAAGAGCATTTTTTCTTTACAGGTGCAAAGCTTCAAAAGCCCGAGTATTATGATTTATTAAAAGATGTTCGGGAGATGAGAAAAGAGCTTTTGCAAAAAATTGTTAAAGAACCTGAAGGGGAAGTTTGGTGTATTTCAAAACATTTATTAGCAGCTTCGATGCGTTTAATGGAGGTTGGTACAAAACAATTGAGCATAGGGAAAAAAGAAGAAGCAGAAGATCTCTTTGATAAATCTTATCAGCTTTATTCTCTTTTTTGGGGTTTAAATTTGAAGTTGATAGACGTTGGTGATATTAAAAAAATTGATGATAAGGCATTAAATAAACACGACAAAGAAAAAAAAGGTTTTTTGGGGAAATTAGGAGAATTAGTTAAAAAAGCAATTGATTGTTGCATCGAGTAAATATTTTCAATGTTTTAAAATATGCCGAGATCATTTCTCGGCACATTTATTTTAAAAATTACTATTATGAAAAATGATTTTATTAGAAAAAAACAAAAGAAGAAATAAAAGAGACTTTAATAGAAAGATTAGATGAAAAATCATTAAAGAAAAAGGTGGCTTTAATTGGAGTTGTAGAAAAAATAATTCAGACAGGAGGACCAACAGTTTTTGAAATCAATGATGGCACTGGAAATCTTTCATTAAAAGGGTTTATTGCTCCTGGCCAAAGAGCTTATCCCGAAATTCAAGAGGGCGAATACATAAAAGCAATTGTTACATTAGAAGAATTTAATGGAGAGATTGAAGGAGATATTCAAAGAATTTTTAAAAAGAGCGATGAAGAAAAAATAAAAATTAAAAAAGAAATTGAAGGAAGACAAAGAGAAAGAGCGAAAGTTACTCCTTTAAACTTTTTAGTTAATGACCCCATTTTAATAAAGTTAAAAAATAAATTTATTAATGCTGCTACAGAAATACGGTTGGCTATTTTACAGGGAAAGCCAATTATTATAAGACATCACTGTGATACAGACGGTTATTCAGCAGCCTTTGCTTTAGAACGGGCGATTCTTCCTTTAATAAAAAAACAACATATGTCTGAAAAAGCCCCATGGGAATTTTTTATGAGAGCTCCTTCGATGTCTCCTTATTATGAAATTGACGACTCTATTCGGGACACAGCTTCTTCGTTAAGGAATGTAGCAAAATTTTCCAATAAAATGCCTTTAATTATTATTGTGGATAATGGATCAGCTGAAGCAAATTTAATGGCAATAAAACAAGGAAAAGTTCATGGGGAAAAATTTATTGTAATAGACCATCATCAATATGATAAGGATTTTATTTCAGACGAAGTGATAGAACATATTAATCCCTTTTTAGTAGAAGAGCAAGGAACAAAAACATCAGCCGGCATTTTATGTACTGAACTAGCTAGATTTGTAAATCCTGAGGTAAAAAATATAGAACAAATTCCTGCCTTGGCGGCTTTGGCTGATAGAGTTGACTTGGAAAATCCAACCAGTGTTGAAAAATACGTAGAAATTGCAGAAAGAGAAGGCTATTCAAAGGAATTATTAAAAGATATTTCTTTAGTAATAGAATATGTTTCTTCAAAGATAAGATTTATGGAAGCAAGAGAATATATAGAAGTTTTATTTGGAGAGCCGAGAGATAAACAGAAAGAACTTATTAATTTAATGGCTCCTTATATCAAAGAATTAGATGAGAAAGGATTAAAAATGGGAAAAGCAAATGCAAAGATAGAAAAGATTAACGATATTACTTTGCAATTAGTATATATAGAAGAAACTTATCCAGGGTTTGGATTTTTTCCAAAACCCGGAAGGAGTATTGGATTGTTGCATGATGATTTACAAACCGAAAAAAAACTAGATAAAGTAATTTCAATTGGAATAATGGAAACTTCAATGACTTTTAGGGCAACAGATAAATCGAATTTTTCGATTCATGAATTAATTAATTTTTTAAACGAAAAAATTCCTGATGCTTTTATTGAAGGTGGTGGTCATAAAAATGCTGGCTCAATTAAATTTTTGCCAAACAAAAAAGAAAAAGTTCTAGCGCTAGTTAAAGAATTTATTAAAAAATCTTAATATGGAAGAAATTATTCTAAAAGTAGAAAATTTAAGCGTAGAACTAGATGGCAAAGAAGTTATTAAAAATCTCTCTTTCGAGGTGAAAAGAGGAGACATTTTAACAATCTTAGGTCCAAACGGAGCAGGAAAGACTACTTTACTCAAAACTCTATTAGGCATTTTGCCTTATAAAGGAAAAATTGAATGGAAAGAAGGGATAAAAACTGGCTATGTGCCTCAGAGATTACCATTTATAAAGGATATACCAATATCTATTTTGGAGTTTTTAAAATTAAAAAATGGGGACATAAAAAAAATAAAAGAAATTTTAAATTCAATTGGATTTGAAGAAGACTTTTTAGAAAAAGAAATGGGAGAATTATCTTCAGGGCAGTTTCAAAGAATATTAATTGCCTGGGTTTTATTGGGTGATCCCGATATTTTATTGTTTGATGAGCCAACAAGCGGAATTGATATTTTAGGGAAAGAAACGATTTATCAACTTTTAGAAAGGTTAAAAAAAGAAAAAAATTTGACGATATTATTAGTTACTCATGATTTAAGTGTTATTTATAAATTTTCAAATTATGTCCTTTGCTTAAACAAATGTCCTATTTGTCAAGGTTCTCCAAAAGAAATTTTAACAAAAGAAGCTTTGCAAAAACTTTATGGTGAGGAAATAAAATTTTATGAACACCACAAGCACGAGTAAAATTTTTAATTTCAAATTTCAAATTTTTAAACATTGTTAAGTTTTATGGATCAGTTTTTATTAAGTTTAATTGCGGGAATTTTTATTGGGGGTGTGGCTGGGTACTTAGGAACATTAATGTTTTCCAAAAGGATGTCTTTGGTAGCAGACCCCTTAAGTCATTTAACTTTGCCAGGAATTGCCTTAGCTTTACTTTATGGTTTTGATGTTTCCTTAGGTGCTTTTCCTTTTGTAATCTTGGGAATAATTTTAATTTGGTTTTTTGAAAAGAAAACAAAATTGCCAATGGAAGCTTTAACGGCAATTGTTTTTGTTGCTGGAGTAGCTATTTCTTTTCTATTTTTGCCGATTGAGGAAGCAGAAACTGCTTTGGTAGGAGATATTACGAAAATTACCTTGAGGGATGTTATTATAAATGTAGTTTTATGCCTTTTGATATTTTTTACCGTCAAAAAAATTTATCCAAAGATGGTTTTAATTAACATTTCTGAGGACTTAGCTAAAGCAGAAAAAATAAATGTTGAAAAATATAATTTTATTTATTTGCTTATCGTCGCCATTATAGTTTCTCTTGGAGCAAAAATGGTTGGAGGACTTTTAACTACTGCCTTAATAGCAATACCTTCAGCTACTTCTCGAAATGTAAGCAAAAGCTTGTCTCAATTTTCTCTTTTTGGATTATTGTTTGGTGTTTTAAGTACGCTTCTTGGAATTCTTCTTTTCAAAATAACTGGCTTACCAGCCGGCCCTTTAATTGTAATTGTTGCTACATTATTTTTCTTAATTTCTATAATTTTCAAAAATTAAGTATTTATTAAAATAAAAAACAAAAAATTTAATTCAAGCAGCATAAAAAGAGTTGCTATTTTTATTTTTTATTAGAACTTTTTTATTAATTTTAAAATAAAAAAAATATCATAACTTTTCTACGATCGTAGAAAAGTTATGATATAAAATTTAGAAAATCTAATTAGAGAATTTTTAGATTATAAAAATTACAAAAATCACAAAGATCACAAAGATTTTTTGGTGCTTCAGGTTGTGAATTGTTTTATTCGGAGCGCTGGGAATTGAACCCAGTCTGCACCCTCCCGAAGGGTGTGTACTGCCGGTATACGACGCTCCGCTGATTTTTTTTATTATATTAAAAAAATTTCCAACTATCAATTTTTATTTTTTTATAATATTTTTAAAATAACCTAGAAAGGCTTGCAGATAGTAGTTTTTCTTGTTAAACTTATATAAATCCCTGCTAAAAAGGAAAAGGGTAAAAGGTCGATTAATTTTAATCTCCGAAAATTATGAAAATTTTTGGAGTAAAAAATAAAATATATGACAAAACAAGAATTTATTGAAGCCGTTTCTAAAAAAACAAAGCTTCCAAAAAGTGAAGTAAGCGAGGTAGTAAATACCGGAATTGAAGTTATCACTCAAAATATAAATAAAGGAATAGTTTTCACTGGTTTTGGAACCTTTACTGTTTCAAAAAGAAAAGCAAGAACTGGTAGGAATCCAAAAACTGGCGAAACAATAAAAATTCCTGCAATGAAAGTACCAAGATTTAAAGCTGGGAAAGTTTTAAAAGAAGCAGTTAAATAAAGCTTTGGTATAATAAAAATCCCCGTTTTAAGATAGCGGGGATTTTTTAATAAAAAAAACTCAGCGGTCAAAGAGCTAAAGCTCTTTTCCCACTTCGTTTTTTACTTCGTAAAAAACTCAGCGATCAAAGAAAGTTGTGCTTTCTTTTCATACTTTTCGTTCGCTTCGCTCACTCAAAGCGATCAAAGAAAACTGCATTTTCTTCTCCCACTAAAAAATTCTAACAAATTTTTTAGCGGGTGATGGGGATCGAACCCACGTACACGGCTTGGAAGGCCGTTGCACTACCACTGTGCTACACCCGCATTTTTATAAGTATTTTTTTACTTCTTTTATTAAATCTTTGGGGCCCAATGAAACCTTTAGAATAAACCCAGAAACTCCTAACTTTTTTGCTTTTTCAATATTTTCTTTTTCAACCCAATTAGTAATAATAATTACCGGAATTTTATTTAATTTTTCATTTTTCTCTTTTCTAATATTTTCTAAAACTTTTAATCCATCCATTCCTGGCAATAGAAGGTCGAGCAAGATTAAATCAGGTTTTATTGTTTTTGCCATTTCTAATCCTGTTAAGCCATCGTTAGCTAAACTTACTTCATACCCTGCATCATTTAAGGTAGTAATATAAATATCACTAATAAAAGGATCATCTTCAATTAATAGTATCTTTTTCTTAGGTGTTTTCATTTTTTTCGGGGTGCTGGGGGTTGAACCCAGACCGCATGCTCCCAAAGCATGTATACTGCCGTTATACTACACCCCGCAAATATTTTCTAAATAACTACCTTCTTGTTATAATATCATCTCTTCTTGTGAAAATCAAATATTGAAAATAAAAATTTCTAATTTATGATTTATAATTTATAAATTTTATGTCTTTTTCAAGAATATTTTTTTATTTCTGTCTTTATTTCCTTGGAGGAGTGTTCGTAGCTTCTTTTTTCAACCCCTTCTCATCAACTATTGGTTTTTTTATTTTATTTTTTCTTTTAATTCTTGGCCTTGCAATCTCTATTATATTTTACAAAAAAGATATTGCAGTTTTTGGTCTTTGTCTTTTTGTTTTGCTTTTTGGAGTTTTTTGGGAAGAAAAATTTGAAGCAGAAATTATTCCAGAGCCGGAAGATATTCATTTTTATAATGAAAAGGGGGAAATTAATTTTGAAGGATTAATTTTAAAAGAACCAGAAGAAAAAATGAAAAATACTCAAATAGTAGTAGAAAGCCAAAAAATAATAGATAATGAAATTTCAGTACATGGCAAGGTTTTAGTTACTTTACCTCGTGGTGTTGATTTTCAATATGGAGACAAAATTGAAATTACTGGCAAACTTCAAACTCCAGAAAAATTTGCTGAAGATTTTGACTGGCCAGAATATTTAAGAAAAGAAAGAATTTATTCAACAATGTATAATCCCGAAGTTAAAAAAATTTCCAGTGATAATGGCAATCCATTAATAGCTGGCATTCTTTCTTTAAAATCAAAATTAAAAAATACTGCCGAAATTCTTTTACCACCAGAAGGTGCTCTTTTGTCGGCAATGACTTTAGGCGATAAAACAAGAATTTCTGAAAAATTGAATAATGATCTTTCAAGGGCGGGTCTTTCTCATATGGTAGCAATTTCAGGGTTACATATTATGGTTCTATTTGGCATTTTGCTTTCCTGTTTTTTATGGATTGGTTGCTGGCGCAAAGAGGCAACGATTTTCACTATTTTATTTTTAATTTTTTATATTTTAATGATTGGCGTGCCATCATCAGCAATTAGAGCGGGAGTAATGGGAGGATTATTATACCTGGGAATGGCTTTTGGCAGGTTAAATCAATCATCAAGAGCAATTACTTTTGCAGCAACCGGAATGGTAATTTCAAACCCTTTAATTTTAACTCGCGATGTTGGTTTCCAGCTCTCTTTTTTAGCTTCGCTCGGACTTATTTATCTTTTGCCTATTTTAAAAGAAAAATGGCAGGCAAATGATTCTGAATTAAAAAATTTAATTTGCACTACTCTTGCTGCTCAAGCTTTTTGTCTTCCAATTTTAATTTACAATTTTGGTAAGATTTCTATTTTATCTCCTCTTTCAAATATCTTAGTTGTGCCTCTTTTGCCTTATGTCCTGGGAGGAAGTTTTTTATTTTTAATTTTGGGAACAATTTTTTCACCAATAGCTTTTTCTCTTTCATTTATTATCTGGCTTCCTTATGCTTTTATAGTTAAGATATTGGAGATAATTTCAGTTATTCCTTTTTCTGCTGTAAGTTTTAAAATTCCGATTTTTGTAATTTTTCTTTGTTACACATTATTATTTTATTTTGTAGCGAAATGGAGTAAGAAGAAATCATATATATAAATTTTAAACCCTTAATATATTACCCTTAACTCACCCTTAAATCCGTATTCGAACATTCGTAAAGGATTCGTAATTCGTTGATGCCTTCGTTATTCGTAGATTATTTATGCCTGCGAGAAAAATTCAATTTATTATTTTATTTTGCCTATTCCTTGGCGTAGTTTTAGTTTTTCAAGCAATTTTTGCTTTTTCTCAGGCGCCATTTTTAGAAATTAATTTTTTTGATGTTGGGGAAGGAGATGCGGCAATGATTGAACCATCAAAAAACACTCAAATTTTAATTGATGGTGGTCCAAGCGGAGAAATTGTTGAGAAAATTGCTAAAGAAATGCCATTTTTTGATCGAGAAATTGAACTTATGATCTTAACTCATCCTGATAAAGACCATATTACCGGTCTTTTTGATGTTTTTAAAAATTTTAAAGTAGATAAAGTTTTAATGCCTCAAATGGAAGGAGACTTGGAAGAAAAAGATCTTTATCTTAATTTTCAAAAAGCAGTTGAAGAAGAGGGAAGCGAAATGGTTTTTGCAAAAGAAGGCCAAAAGATATCTTTTGGCAATAACGCAAAAATGTTTATTTTGTGGCCACCGCAAAATTTTCAATCAGGAGAGACTAATGATTATTCAGTTGTGGCAAAATTAAGTTTTGGTGATGTTGATTTTCTTTTTACTGGAGATGCGCCAAAGAAAGTTGAATATCAATTATTAGCAAATAATTATTCGTTAAGCGAGAAGGAATTTAGTTTAGACAGCGAGATTTTAAAAGTAGCTCACCACGGTAGCAAATATTCAAGCGATGAAAATTTTTTAAAAGCGGTTTCTCCAGATATTGCTGTTATTTCAGTTGGTAAAAATAGTTATGGCCATCCCACAAAAGAGGTCTTGGATAATCTTCAAAAATATGGTATAGTTATTTATCGAACTGATAAAAATGGCAATATAAAGGTCATTAGCAATGGTCAAGATTATCAAGTTTTAACTCAAAAATAAAACTTATGTCCAAAAAAAATTTACCTTCGCCAGAGAAAAAAGAATTATTAAAAGAAAGTTTTGATTTTCCAATCTTTAAAACAAAAATAGAAGGAATTTCTCAAACCTTTAATTTAAATGATCCGGACGAAAGAAAGGAATACTTTAAATTGAAAGCCGGTGATCAGATTGAAAAATTAAAAAACTATTTAAAAGAAAACACTTTTATTGCTTACCTTTTGGGCAAAAAAAATTCTGGAAAAGGAACTTATTCAGAAATGTTTAGAGAAATAGTAGGAGAGGATTTAGTTTTACATATTTCTGTTGGCGATATTGTTCGAGAAGTAGAAGAAGAAGTAAAAGACACAAAAAAGAAAAAAGAACTTTTAGAATATCTTGAAAAAAATTACCGTGGCTACCTTTCTTTAAAAGATGCCTTTAAAGCCCTTTCTTCTCGCAGTACTAAAACTCTTTTACCGACTGAGTTTATTTTAGCTTTAGTCAAAAGAGAAATAGATAAATACCCCAAAAGAACTCTTTTCATTGATGGGTTTCCAAGAGACCTAGACCAAGTTTCTTATTCTTTATTTTTTCGAGACCTTGCTGGCTATCGTTATGACCCAGATATTTTTATCTTAGTTGATGTGCCAGAAACAGTTATTGAAAAAAGAATTAAATATCGAGTTGTTTGTCCAAAATGTCAAACCCCCCGAAACTTAAAACTTTTACCGACAAAGAAAATTGGATACGATGCAAAGAAAAAAGAATTTTATTTAATCTGCGACAATCCAAAATGTAAAGGCAAAAGAATGGTTCAAAAAGAAGGTGATGCTTTGGGAATCGAACCAATAAGAGAAAGATTAAAACTTGATGAAGAACTAATGAAAAAGGCTCTTTCTCTTTATGGAGTTCCAAAAGTCCTTTTAAGGAATGCTATTCCAGTTGAAATAGCTGATCAGTATGTAGATAAATATGAAATCACTCCAGGATATAGTTATCGCTGGAATCCCAAAACAAAGAAAGTGGAGATTATTGAAAAACCCTGGGTCTTTCTTGATGACAAAGGAGTGCCTTCTTATAGCCTTTTGCCACCAGCAGTAGTTCTTTCAATGATTAACCAAATAGTAAATATCTTGGAACTGTAAACTCTCTCTTGACATTTCCCCCCGGGGGGGATATAGAAGGAATAAACTATAAGGAATAAAATATAATCAACGAATTACGAATCTAATACGAATGTACGAATATATTATCCGAATGATACGAATCAATATCCGAATCTACGAATTCCTAAGAATAATACGAATATACAATGTCTTTGACACGAGCCGCAGCGAAGCAATCCCGAAGAACGTTTGCCAATGATAGCACAACGAGATTGCTTCGGTCGGCTAATGCCTCCCTCGCAATGACAGAGAGACGCCCTTCGGACTCGCGATGACAAATAAGGTAGTCCTTCGACAAGCTCAGGGACTAAGATTCTTTGATGCGGCAGGGACTACTACTAACTAAATACAGAGGTCCGACCTCTGTATTTTTGATTTTTTTAAAATTTGAGGTTATAATATAAATGGCCCTGGTCAAAGGAAACTTCTTGACTAAAACAAATTTCTTGGGAGTCTTACATTTCTTGGAGCTGCGGCTTCAAGGTGCGGGCACCCACCTGGATTTTGTTCAAGATCACCTTCCCAGGGCCATTAAAAAACGCCATAAAAATTAATGGCGTTTTTAAATAGATGGAAAAAAGATGAAATTTTACTAAAATGGAATTAATTATATGAAATTTCCAAAATACACAACAAAAAGCATTGAAGAAACTTTTCAAGCATTGAAAAGTTCGAAAAATGGTCTTTCTCAAAAAGAGGCAGAAGAACGTTTAAAAGTTTATGGTTTGAATGAAATAAAAATAAAAGAGATTACTGCATTTGACATTTTGATAAAGCAATTAAAGTCTCCGTCTTTTTATCTTCTATTTACTGCTGCCATAATTTCCATTTTGGTGGGAGAAATAACTGATGGGCTAGTGATTCTTATTTTTGTTTTTATCAATATTTTCCTTGGTTTTTTTCAAGAATCAAGAGCGGCAAAAACAGCTTCAATTTTGAAGCATTACCTTCCTCGCAAAATTCAAGTTTTAAGAAATGGTCAAACAAAAGAGATTTCTCAAGAATTGCTAGTTCCTGGGGATATTGTGATATTAGAAGCTGGTGATATTGTCCCTGCTGATTTAAGAATAATAGAATCTAAAGATTTGCTTTTAGATGAATCAATTTTAACTGGAGAATCAGTGCCTGTTTCAAAAAAATTTCAAGCCCTTCCAGAAGAAGCAAAAGAAATCTTTAAGGCTTAAAATATTGCTTTTGCAGGTACTTCAGTTTTGGGTGGCAAAGCAAAGGGAGTAATAATTGGAACTGGTAAAAATACAGTAATGGGTGAAGTTGCAAAACTTACCGTTGAAACAAATCGTCAAAGTGCCAATCAAAAAAATTTATTAAATATCTGGCAGTTAATTCTAAAAATTGTTCTTTTAACTATTACTATTGTTTTTATAGCTAATTTAATCATTAAGGGAAAAGAAAATTTTTTTGATTTTTTGATTTTTTCTATTGCTTTAGTTGTAAGTATTGTACCAGAAGCTTTGCCAGCAGTGATAACTTTTGCTTTTTCACAGGGAGCTTTAAAATTAGCCAAGAAAAAAGTAGTAGTAAAAAGATTATCAGCAATTGAGGATTTAGGAGACATTGAAGTTCTTTGTGCAGATAAAACTGGCACTTTAACTGAAAATAAGCTTCGGCTAGAAAAAATTTATGCCAAAGATAAGGAAAAATGTTTATTATATGGTCTCTTGGCATCAGATTATATTATTAAAAAGGAAGTTAAATCAATTAAAAATCCTTTTGATTTAGCTCTTTTTGAAAAAGCTTCTTCAGCTATACATCAAGACGTGAAAAAAATAAAATTAATTTCAGAAATTCCATTTGATCCATATCGCCTAAAAAGTAGTATGCTTGTAAATTTAGATGGTAAAAAATTGCTTATTGTTAAAGGAGCGCCAGAAGTTATTTTAAAAGATTCTTTAATTATTGAAGACGATCTCAAGAAAGAAAAAATTTTAGAAGAAATCAAAAAAGAGGGCAAGGAAGGAAAAAGAGTTTTAGCAGTGGCTTTTAAAAATTTTGACAAAGATGAATTTACAAAAGCAGATGAAAAAAATTTAACATTTGTTGGCTATTTTTCATTCGAAGATCCCTTAAAAAAGACAGCGAAAAAGACAATAAAGGTAGCTAAAAAATTAGGCATTCAGATAAAAATTTTAACCGGTGATAGTAAAGAAGTAGCTGGAAAAGTTGCTAAAGATGTTGGCTTAATAAAAAACAGCAATAAAGTAATTTTAGGAGAAACATTAGAAACTATGGAAGAGAGCGATTTTGAAAAAACTTGTGAAGAATTTTCATTTTTGCTAGAGTTTCTCCTCAAATGAAATTTAAAATTATTCAAACATTGCAAAAAAAATATGAAGTTGGATTTTTAGGAGAGGGAATAAATGATGCCCCAGCTTTAAAAGTAGCAAATGTAGCAATTAGCGTTAGAGAAGCAACTGATATTTCCCGGGAAGTTTCAGACATTGTTTTGCTTAAAAAAGATCTTCGAGTGATTGTTGATGGAATAGAAGAAGGAAGGAAAATTTTTGCAAACTTGAATAAATATATGAAATGTACTCTTTCAAGCAATATTGGCAATTTTTATTCAATTGCCGCTGTTTCTTTGATTCTTCCATATTTACCAATGTTACCTTCACAGATTCTTTTAGTTAATCTTCTTTCAGATTTTCCTTTAATTGCTATTGCTTCAGATAATGTAGATATCGAAGAGCTTCGAAGGCCAAAATTTTATCAGTTAAATAGAATGGTTTTATTAATTATCCTTCTTGCTCTTTTGAGCACAATTTTTGATTTTATATTTTTCGGCATTTTTCACAATTCAGAACCAGCCATGCTTCAGACGCTTTGGTTTGTTGAAAGCATTGTAAGCGAAATTATTCTTATTTTTTCTATTAGAACTTCTAAATTTTTCTTAAAAGCAAAATTTCCAAGCTTACCATTATTTTTACTTTCTTTAGTTTGCATTGGAACAACAATAATTTTACCTTTCACTTATTTTGGGCAGAAAACTTTTCATTTTATTGCACCGTCTCTCCATGACTTGTTAATTGTCTTATACTTGCTTTTTGGTTATTTTATCTTAAGCGAAATAGTAAAATTGATTTACTTTAAACATTGGAGTTTTTTAAAGAAAAAATAAAAAATATAAAAATGCCTATACTAGAGGCATTTTTTATAACATTTCTTCTTTAATAATTTTTATTTATTAAATTTTAATAATTTTGGAAAGCTTATCAACAGGGAGTAAATCGTAAGGATAAATTTTTATTAAAGGGAGATTATATTTTTTAGCGAGTACTTCTTTTTTCTTTATAATTTTATCATATTCTTCTAATTCTCCGGCTAAACCAAAAAATTCAATCCAAGAATTTTTAGTGACAAAATCAACGGTTAATTTTTTATTCTCAGGATAAGAAATATTTCTTTTATGTTTAATTTTATTTTTATAAAGCCAATCATCGATAACTTTTTCAGCTAAAGAATCACAAGAATGGCCATCATTTGCAATCCACTTTTTAGAAAATTTAATAGGATTTGAATTAAATCCAGCAGCTTCAATAGCTTTATTCCATGTTCCAAATTGATCCCGTGCTGTATTATAATGAGCGTATTCTTTTTTAAAAGGAATTCTTCCATTAAGTTTATAAAAATTTTTTATTTCATTAATTATTTGAACTTTGGAAATTTTTATTGATTTTGGTTTAGATTGTAGTGCTTTAGCACGACATATATTTGAACAATATTTTTGCCCTCCAAAGAATTTTTTATTACAAACAGGGCATATTTTAATTTTTCTTTTTGATGAATTATTAAAAATAGCTGCACAAGAAGAGGAGCAAAATACTTTACCTGATTTAGATTTCTTTAGTTCTTTTAGCGATCGATATACCAATTTATTACATGATGGATTTCCACATTTTCTTTTAACACCATTCATTTTAGATTTAATCTGACATTTCTTAGAACAATATTGTTTCCATCCGTATTTTTTAGCTTCATTTACTCTTTCTTTCGGTCTAAAATATTCTTTGCCACAAAATGCACATTTAATTTTTACTAAATTCATAAAGATTTAATCGGGGTGGTGGGATTCGAACCCACGAAATGTCTCCAGCACCCCATGCTGGCGCCCTAAACCGCTAGGCCACACCCCGCGACTCAGTTCGGATTATTTTTCTTTTGAGAGAGTTTTAATGCATTGAGTACAAGCTTTTACTCTTTCACCATTAGGAAGACGAACCCATTGGAGATTGGGATACTTCTTTTTTTTGGCTGTGGGGTTGTACTTGCCACGAAGCTTTTTGAGTGTTATACTTTTGGTATAAGTTTTACCGCAAATTGCACATTTCTGCATAGTCAACAAACATACGAATCTATACTAACATCCGAATTCGTAAATTCGTAAAGATTCGTAATTCGTAGATTATTATACTTTATTTTTCTCTCTTTTTCAATATGGCTGATATTGTAACTCTTATTTTTATCTTTTTGATCTTTTATTTTTCAATGACTGTTCATGAGGTTGCCCATGGAGCAGTAGCTTCAATACTTGGTGATCCAACTGCGAAATTAGCTGGTCGTCTTACTTTAAACCCTTTAAAGCATATTGATCTTTTAGGTTCGGTAATTTTACCTGGAATTTTGATTTTAATGAGCGCTATGACTGGAGGAAATGGAATTATTTTTGGCTGGGCAAAACCAGTGCCTTACAACCCCGATAATCTCCGAGATAAAAAATATGGTAGGGCAAAAGTAGGAGCAGCAGGACCACTTTCTAATTTTTTAATAGCAATTATTTTTGGACTTTGCCTTCGCTTTTTTCCAGAAAGCAGTACTTCCTTTTTTCAAAATTTACAAATATTTTTTCAATATGTTGTTTGGGTAAATTTATTATTTTTTGTCTTTAACCTTTGGCCAGCACCTCCATTCGATGGCCACCATATTCTTTTTAGTTTCGTTCCATCACTAGAATCAAAAACTGGTATTTTTAAAAATCCACTTCTTTCAATGTTTATCGCCCTTTTATTTATGGACTTTATTGGGCTCCCTTATATATGTCCTTGGCTATTTCAAGTAATAACCGGAATGAAAATGTTTTAAAGAATTCCTACGAAATTACGAATTAACGAATCTATGAAACCTTTTAAGCGAGGAAACTCATTTTAAGGATATATCGAACCGAACTGTAGGAAAGACAAAAAATTTAAACAGACAAGCTATAAGTTCGGTGAGATTATCAAGTAGTAGCGGAAGATAAACGAATCTTTTTACTACCTATCGCTACTACGGTCCTTAAAATGATGTTTCCGAAGCGATTTTATGTCCCAAATTGACGAAATAAAAGAAAAATTAGATATTGTTCAAGTAGTCTCTGAGTATTTGCAGTTAAAAAAAGTAGGGGCAAATTACCGAGCCCTTTGCCCTTTTCATTCGGAAAAAACTCCTTCTTTTTATGTTTCTCCATCAAAACAGATTTGGCGTTGCTTCGGTTGTGGTAAATCAGGGGATATTTTTAAATTTATAATGGAAATAGAAGGGGTTGAATTTCCAGAAGCTCTTCATATTTTAGCTAAAAAAGCAGGAGTAGAGCTTAAAAAAGAGCCAATTCAAAAACGTACTGAAAGACAAAGACAATATGAAATTTGTGAACTTGCAACTAGATTTTTTGAAGCTCAACTAAAGAGAACAAAAGCAGGAGCAAAAGCAAAAGACTACCTTTTGTCGCGAGGAATTTCTGAAGAATCAATAAAAGAATGGCGCTTGGGATATGCGCCAGATACTTGGCAAGGACTTTCTGATTTTTTAGTAGGAAAAGGCTACAAAAGAGAAGAAATTATAAAAGCGGGTCTGGCAGTTAAGAAAGAAGAAAATTCCAATATCCAACATCCAATATCCAATATCTATTCATACGATCGTTTCCGGGGAAGAATAATGTTTCCTATTTTCGATATTCAAGGGAATACTATTGGCTTTGGAGGTAGAATTACAGAAGAGCAAAAAGAAAAACTTCAAAAAAAGAAAGGCGAAGAGCCGGCAAAGTATATAAATACTCCCAATACTTTAATTTATGATAAGTCAAGAGTTTTATACGGTCTACACAAAGCTAAAACAGAAATTCGAGAAAAAGATGAAGTAATTTTAGTAGAAGGTTATATTGATGTTATCTTAAGTTCTCAAGTTAGTGTAAAAAACGTAGTTTCAACTTCAGGTACGGCGCTAACACCATTACAACTGCAAACCCTCTCTCGCTATAGCAGAAATCTTATTCTATGTTTTGATATGGACATTGCAGGCAAGGCCGCTACTAAAAAAGGTATTGACATTGCCCAGAAAGAAGGATTTAATATAAAGATCATTTCTTTACCAGAGGACAAAGATCCAGCCGATGTAATAAAAGAAAATCCTAAAAAATGGCAAGAACTTGTTAAGAAAGCAAAAGATATTATTGATTTTTATTTTGAAAAGAGCTTAAATAACTTTGATTCTTCTACAATCGAAGGTAAAAAAAAGATTTCAGAAATTCTTTTACCATTGATTTCCAGAATTCAAAACAAGATTGAGCAAGCTTCTTGGGTTCAAAAATTATCCAAAGCAATTAATTTAAGCGAAGAGGTAATCTGGGAAGAAATTAAGAGAATTACGAATGATCATCGCCAATATACTTATAATATTAACGAAAATAAAACGTCTGCAATACAGATTAATGATCAAAAGAAGAGTCAGCAAAGAAAAATTGAGGAAAGATTATTAATGTTGCTTCTTAAATTTCCTCAGTTTTTACCTAAAATAAAATCTCTTAAATTTTCTTTTCCAGAGGGCCAAAAACTTTTTGATTTTTTAAAAGAGAATAAGAAACCACCAAAAGAATTAGAGCAGTTTATCGCCGAGCTTGAATTGCAGTTTGAGATTGAAAAAGAGGAAAACGAATTAGATACTAAAAAAGAAATTCAATTTTGTCTTAATAAATTAGAAGAAATTTCTAAACATCAAAAGATTGAAGAACTTACTAAAGAGCTAAAAAAAGCTGAGGATCAAAAAGATAAAGAAAAAATTGAAAAAATCTTAAGAAAATTAAATAAAATTAAAAAAGCATAATTTAAATATCATTCGAAATAATACATAATATTAAATGCTACGAATATGTGACTTACGCTATTAATTCTAATTTACGAACGATATTTAAATTTATGTTTTAGGTAGAGCGAGCGAAGCTAGCTCACGCTATTTAAATAAGTTTTTTAGATAACT
This sequence comes from Candidatus Pacearchaeota archaeon, assembly GCA_035360455.1. Classification (GTDB taxonomy): domain Bacteria; phylum Patescibacteriota; class Minisyncoccia; order Minisyncoccales; genus DAOPTN01. The sequence goes on from DAOSAR010000010.1 coordinate 16,389, forward strand.
TTACTTTCGAATCCTATGAAAACAAAAAAACAATCTACAAAAAACAAAAAAAACAAAAAACTTTTAAAAGAAAAAGCCCTAAAAGAATTAATTAAGAGAGGGAAATCGCGAGGTTTTGTTACTTTTTCAGAAATTTTAAAATTTTTTCCCAGAGCAGAAGAAGATATAGCTGGTCTTGAAGACATTTATCAAACATTAGAGGCTGAAGGTATTCGAGTAGAAGAACCAGTAGAATTACTAGGCGAAGATGAACTTATTTCTTCTTCTGAGCCAATTCCCGAAATAGATTCTGTTCAAAAATATTTAAGAGAAATTTCTCGTTATCCACTTTTAAATTTAAAGGAAGAAAAAGAATTAGCTCAAAGAGTTGAAAAAGGAGATAAAGCCGCTCAAAGAAAATTGATTCAATCCAATTTACGACTCGTTGTTTCTATTGCCAAAAAATACATGGGCAGAACTCCTCATTTGACTTTGCTTGATCTAATTCAAGAAGGCAATATCGGCCTTTTCAAGGCGGTAGAAAAATATGATTGGCGAAAAGGCTTTCGATTTTCTACTTATGCTACCTGGTGGATTCGTCAAGCAATTACACGGGCTATTGCAGACCAAGCAAGAACAGTTCGATTGCCTGTCCATATTGTTGAAAGACTTTCAAAATATAATCAAGCTAAAAAAAGACTTTTGCAGGAACTTGGCAGAGAACCATTACCAGAAGAAATTGCAGCTGAAATGAATGAAGATATTGAAAAAGTTAAAAATTTGGAAAAAGTTTCTATGGGAACAGTTTCCCTTGAACAACCAGTAGGGGATGAAGAAGGAGAAAGTACTTTAGAGCAATTTATTGAAGATAAAAAAACTACTTCTCCAACAGAGGCAACTAGTATTTCTATCCTTAAAGATCAAATTAAAGAAATTATGGAAGATTTAACACCACGCGAACGACAAATTTTAAAAATGAGATTTGGAATTGATGGTGAAGTTCCTCATACCTTAGAAGAAGTTGGGAAAGAATTTAATGTTACTAGAGAAAGAGTACGTCAAATTCAGCAACGAGCAATTGAAAAAATTAAAGAACATAAAAAAGTAAAGGAATTGAAAGAATACTAGAAATTAATTTCCAATTTCTAATTGACCAAATTTTCAAAATTGATTATTATAATAAGATTCATTCCGCGGTGGCGCAATGGTAGCGCGAGGGACTGTTAATCCCCAGGTTGCAGGTTCGAATCCTGCCCGCGGAGCAACACGAAGAAGTATTTTACTAAAACAAGGTTTATACTTCTCTATCGCCG
>DAOSAR010000011.1:0-16242 GCA_035360455.1 Candidatus Pacearchaeota archaeon
ATTGCTATAATAGCTATTACAATTAAGAGCTCAATAAGAGTAAAGCTATTGTTTGCTCTTTTGGCACTTGCAACCTGAGGGTTGCAATGTTTTATGTGTTCCATATATATAATATTTGTTTATCATTATTTTGGTTTTGATAAACAATGGTTAGATTTATTATTTTATATTATCCGAATCTACGAATCAATATCCGAATCTACGAAAAATTTAAGTTTAGAATTTAGGATTTAGGGTTTGATTGAAAATTGGTTATTGGACATTGGAATTTATTTTAAGGGTGTTATTAAGGGATTATTAATTATTCCTTATAGTTTATTTCATTTTATACCCCCTCCCCGGAAATGTCAAGAGAGAGTTTACAGTTCCAAGATATTTACTATTTGGTTAATCATTGAAAGTGTTAAGACTTCGAATTTATTTTTTTAACTTTTGATAAAGTTTCACTTTTGTAAAATTTTGTTTTTATTTCACTGCCAATTTTTAAATCACTCGCATTCTTTATAATTTTTCCATTTTCATTATAGGTGATGCTATAGCCTTGTTTTAATTTTAAAATAGGACTTCCGAGGTTTAGTTTCTGTTCTTCATTATTTATCAGCTTTTTTATTCTTTCTATCCATTGCGCTTGGTTCTTGGTTAGGTCTCTAAAACAATCCTCAAAATTCTCTTTTAAAAATTGTATTTTTCTTTTAATTTCAGAGGTTAGATTTTTTTCAAAAAAAGCAAGCTTTTCTTTTGTGTTTTTAAAAAGACGTTTAACTGCCAAAATTAAATTTTCTTCATATTTAAAAATCTCACTCGAGGCTGTTTTCCAATTTTCATTTAAAATTTTTGCAGCATCAGTTGGAGTGGAAGCTCGAAAATCAGCAACTAAATCTGCAATAGTAACATCGCTTTCATGCCCTACACCGCAAATAACCGGGATTTTTGAAGCAAAGATTGCCCTTGCGACTATTTCAGAATTAAATGCTTGCAAACTTTCCCAACTTCCTCCTCCGCGAATTAAAACCAGAACATCAAGAGTTGGCATGTTTTCGTTAAACCAGCGAATTGCTCCCGCAATTTCTTCAGCTGCAAATAGTCCTTCTACTCGAACATCGTAAAAATAAATTTCGAAACCGAATTTTCCTAAATGTTTTTCGAAATCTGGCTTTGCTCCCTTGCCATATTTTGAAGTAATTAAACCAATTTTTTGAGAAAACCGCGGTAAGGTTTTTTTATTTTCTTTAGCAAACAATCCTTCGCTTTCTAATTTTCTTTTTAAGGCTTCAAAGGCCCGCTTTAAATCTCCTTCACCTACTAATTCGATCTTTTCAACTTGAAATTTTAATTCCCCTCTTTCTTTTCTGATTTCCGGATAACCAACAACTCTAATTTCCATTCCCGGTTCTAAATTTACTCCAAGATTTTCAATATTTTCTCTCCAGGTGAAACATCTCAAAATAGCTCCATTTTTATCCAAAAGATCAAAAAAAGTAAATCCTCGGTTTTTGTAATCATTTATTTTTTCACCTATCTCGCCCTGAATTATTGCTCGGCAAGGTCTTAAAATATTGTTTAAAAAATCTAAAAACTCAGAAACACCAAAAATTTTTTCATTAATCAATGATTCAGTTTTGAAAAACTGATCCGTATCCATATTAAATTTAAAAAATGGGCGACACAGGATTCGAACCTGTAACCCCTGCAATGTGAATGCAGTACTCTAACCATTGAGCTAGTCGCCCATCACTGAGAAAAAAATTAAATTTTATCAATAATCTTTTTATGATTGTGGTCAAAAATGTCTTTTAAAAATCTGTCATTTATTTCTAATCTATAATTAAATTCCTCCACATTCATTAAGCTCCATTTTATTTCTTTTCCTACCTGGCTTTCAATTTTTTTCACCAGTTTTGAAATTTTTGAGCTTCTTGGCTTTTGACTTACTATTAAAAGATCAACTGGCGAACGATTTTCTTTTAAAAATATTCCCGTTAAAACTACCAATTTTAAATTTCTCTCTTTTTTAAAAAGCGAAGTTAATTCTTTAAAAGAAAAGGCCGGCATTGTTAAAACTAATGCTCGGAGTTCTGCTAAATAAGGAAATTTTGGATTAAGAGAATAAAAACGTTCTTTTGAGGGACCTTTTTGAGAAGTTTTTTGTTGAAAAAGATTTATCTTGCTTAACTTTTCTAATTCTTTTCGAGCTGACTCTTGACTAATTTGACATCTCTTAGCAACTTCTTTTGGGGTAAAAAAAATACCTTCGTTTTGAAAAAAAAGTTTTAAAATTCTTGGACGAGCTTTTGACCCAAATAAAACTTCTAATTCCTGCATAGTTTTATGAAAATTATTAATTATTATAATAAAAAAACTTGGCTCTTGTCAAAAAATCTAAAAAAGGATATCATATAATAATAAATTTCTAATTTTATGCGGATTAAGGAATTACTTTTTGATGTTAAAGAACCAACAGTTTACTGTGAAAGTTTTGTCTATGAGCCAAGTAATGTTGAAGAAGAAAAATTGGGACATCTTTTTATGATGGGAAGAATTCGAAATGTTGATGAATCTTCTTTTTATTTAATTAATCTTTTAGCATCAAGAATTAAAAGAGAATATTATAATTCTTCTCGCCGTTCACCAAGCGAAGCTTTCGAAACAGCTCTAAAAGAGGCGAATCAAGTTTTAAAAGAACATGAAGAAAGGATTAATTGGTTGGGAAACCTTGATTTTTTCATTGCTAGCGTTCAAGAAAATAAAATTTATTTTACGCTATTGGGTAAGATGAAGGCATTTATTTTAAGACAAAATGAAGTTGTTGATCTTGTGCAAGATTTAATTATGGAAAGAGATCTCCTTTTTCCTTTTTCTACTATTCTTCAGGCAAATTTAAAAAAAGATGATGTTTTAATTTTTTCTACTTCGAATCTTTTTTCAAAAGAAAAATTACTCACTCATGGCAAAGAACTATTTCCCATCGAAGAAGAAAATATAAAAAAACTTATTGAAACAGAAGAAAGTGGAGTTGCTCTTATTATCGAAACTGGAAAAACCTCTGAGGTAATTGAAAGATTTCAACCATCTCTTGAAAACAAAAAAACTCATCTAAAAATTCCATCTCTCAAAATTTCTTCTCCTTCTTCTGAAACTAAGGAAAAAATTTCAAAATCTTTTAAATCAACTTTTCAAAAAATAGGAAATTTTTTTAAGGCAGGGGGAAGAAAAATAAAAGAGGCCTTTTTAAAAATTCCTGTTCTTTTAAAAAGAGGAGAAAATAAAGAGGCAAAAGAAGAAATTCCTGCTATTAAATTAGAAAAAGTTTCTGCTTCAAAAATAAATTGGGGAAAAATAAAAAGAAATTTTTCAAAAAAGACCGCTATTGTTCCTATATTTATTATAATACTTTTAATTTTAGTGGGCGTTGGAATTCATCAAGGTCAACAAGCATCAAAGGGAAGTGCTTTCAAAGAAACTATAAAAACTGTTGAAGACAAAAAGAACGAAGGAGAAAATACTTTAATTTATGGAGATAAAGAAAAGGCTTTAACTCTTTTTGGAGAAGCTTTTGATTTATTAAATACTCTTGAACCCTCGTCAGATGAAGAAACACAACAGCTTGAAAATCTAAAAAATGATTTAGAAAAAAGAATTGCTGAACTTTCGGGAAGAAAAATTTTATCTGACATTTCGCCAATTTTTGAAATTAAAGAAGGAGTTGAAAAATGGGAACCAACAGGAATGATTCTGGGGGGCAATAATATTTATATTTTTTCTGATATCTCAGGTCTCGTATATAAATGGGATCTTCAAAAAAAAGAAGGGGTTTTCTTTCAATTAAATAGTGAAAGCGTTCTTGGAGGAACAATAGTCGGAAATATGCCAATCTTTCTTTTAAAAGAAGGAGGAGTTGGCTTCGAGAATGGAAAAAATCTTAAAATTACTTTCCCTTCTGAAATAAAATTTGAAGATATCGCTTCTTTGGAAGATTCTTTGGAGTTAGATAATTTTCAAAACTATTTTTATATTTTTGACAAAAAAGATGGTGAAATTATTAAATACCAATTTTCACAAAATGAACTTGGGTCTGGAAGCTTTTGGCTTAATGAACGAGGAGCAGGAAAAAATGCAACTTCAATCGCTATTGATGGGAGTATTTATCTTTTGGAAAATAATGGAAAAGTGCAAAGATTTGCGAGCGGTTCTTTAAAAGAAGAATTTAATCCCCCAAAAACCTTTCCTAAGGTTCAAAAAGCAACTAAAATTTTTACTTCTTCTTTAAATAAATATCTTTATCTTCTTGATCCAGAAAATAAAAGAATGATTATTCTTGATAAAAAAGGTAATTTAGTTAATGAATATCAAAGTCCAGAATTTGAGAATTTAAAAGATATTTGGGTTTCGTCAGGAGACAAAAAGATTTATTTACTTTGCGACGGTAAAACTAGTGAAGAAAAAAATCTAACTGGCGCTTCGGTTAATACACGAGTATTTGAAATAGATCTCTCTAAGTAAATAAAATTTTCTAATTCTAATAAAAAAACTTGCAAAGATTTAATCTCTGCAAGTTTTTTATAACTATAATTTTTATTTGAGTTCAATTGTAGCACCAGCTTCTTCTAATTTCTTTTTGAGTTCGTCTGCTTCTTCCTTTTTTACTCCTGTCTTTAAAACTTGAGGTTCTTTTTCGCTAGCATCTGCTATATCTTTTGATTCTTTCAATCCCTTGCCAGTAATTTCCTTTATTAATTTAATAACAGCAATCTTTGATTGGCCTGGATTTTTTAAAACTACATCGAACTCTGTTTTTTCCTCTTCGGCTACCGCTCCTTGAGCTGATGCTGCTGCACCAACGGTTGCTTGAGCTACTACTGTTGGTTGAGCAGAAACTCCAAATTTTTTTTCTAAAATCTTCACCAATTGAGCTAACTCTGAAACTGATAAATTTTCAATTTTTTCTACTAAATCTTTAAATTTTTCAGGTATTTCAATTTTTTCTTCTTCTTCCATAGATTTATTTCGCTAACAATAAACGAATAAAAGCTGATACTAAACTGATTATAAAAAATCCGCTTTCTATTCGTTTAAAATTCGCTTTTTCTTTGTGAGATTATATATATTAGACCTTTAATATTGCCTTGTAAAACACTGATAAAATTTAACAAAGGAGCAGAAATACTGCTTGCAAATCTCGCTAATAACTCCTCTCTTGATGGCAGGGATGCTATCTCTATTAAATCTTCTTTAGATAATACCAGATATTCATTTTTTTCCTTTTTAATTACTCCTCCTACAAAATCAAGTTTTTCTTTTTTACTGTTAAGTTTTTTGGAAAACTGATAAATTACTTTTGCTGGCGAAACTTCATCTTTGCCAAAAGCAACCATTACTGAACCGCTAATTTCCGGAAAATTAATTTTTTCATCTAAAAATACTCGCTGGAGCAATCTTCTTTTTACAACTGTTAATTCTCCTATACTCTCCTTAACTTTCTTTTTTAATTCTCTTTGCTTTTCAACCGAAAGGCCTTCAAAATTACAGACAACGGTTAGCTTGCTTTCTTTTAGTTTTTCTCTTAATTTTTTAACTAATTCTTTTTTTTGTTGTTTATTTAACATAGGAATATAATTTCAATATCATTTGAATGTGCGTTTTTTAATAGAATCTAGAATTAGATTCACGCTTTTCGAATATTAAAAAATGCGGCTTTCACCGCAGATAATTTATTTAAATATGATTATCACCTCAGAAGGACTTATAATGCCTTCTTTCTGCGGCAATAAGAGATATTATAAAAAATTAATTTTTTTGTCAAATATTTTAGTTTCTTTTTGAAATTTATTTAAGATTAATCTAAGAAAATACTTATAAATTTTCCAATATTTTTCTTCCAAATTCTTCGGCAGCAACAGGACCATTTGCCGTAATTATCTTACCATCTCTCACTACTTTTTGATCAATAAATTCAGCACCATTCTCTTCTAAAATTTTAATCGATGATTTATCAAAAGGGCTTGTCCAAACAGTAGCTTTTTTGTCTCTTAAAACGCCAGCCTTTGCTAAAATTACCGGTGAGATACAAATTGCTGCTAAAAGTTTATTTTTAGCAACTGCTTCTTTTGCTAATAAATAAGAATTTTCATTGTCAAGATCTTCAAGACATCCTGGTCCTCCAACAAAAATTATTGCATCAAATTTATCAACTAGTTTTTTTTCGCTTATCAAAAAATCAACATTTGCTTCTCCTCCTTCAACTCCAAAAGCAGTTCCCAATTTTGTAGAAGCAGTTTTTACCTCAACTCCTCCTTTTTCTAAAATTTCCTTTGGAACAAAATATTCTTCGTCTTTAAAATTCTTAAAAGCAATAACCATTAATGCCTTTTTTATTTTTTTTGTAGGCACTTCTATTCTAATTTCCTCTTTTGTAGCCAATTGTTCCATATTTTTAATAATATCAAAATTAATTTAAAATGTAAAATTTCTTAACAAGAAATTAGTTTACTTTTATTTTTTCAAACTCTTCTTTTACAATTTTTCTATCATCCCATGAAATTTTTTTACCGTTTTCAATACACATCCAGGGTTCACATCCTTTTCCAGTAATTATTACTGTGTCGCCTGACTTTGCTAATTTTAAAGCCTTGTTTATCGCCTCCCGCCGATCCAAAATTTCATAAAAATTGGTCATTGGAAATTGGGAATTGGAAATTCCAGATTTTATCATTGATAAAATCTGGGAGGGATCTTCGTCATACGGATCTTCATTAGTAATAATAATTTCATCACAATATTTCGCAGCAATTTCCCCTAATTTTGGCCTTTTCCATTTATCTCTTCCACCACCACAAGAACCTAAAACGCAAATTAATTTTGTATTTTGTATTTTGCTTTTTGTTTTTTGCTTTCTCAAAGTCTCATATACTTCTGCGAGACTTTGAGGTGTGTGGGCATAATCAACAATCACTTTAAATGGTTCTCTAATTACTAATTCCATTCTTCCCGGAACTCCTTTAATCTTTTCTAAAGCTTTTTTAGAAGTTGAAAGCGGAACACTTTGAGATAAAGCAGTAGCAATCGCACAAAGAGCATTATAAGTATTAAAAATTCCTGGTAAATGTAAATTAAACTCTATCCCCTCAACAAAAAATTTACTTTCCCAATCTTTTATTTCTAAATTTTCTCCTTTTACTAAGGTATCAACTGATTTTTTTGATTCCTTTAAGGTAAAACCAATTTTCCTTTCTGCTGGAATATTTAAAAAATAATCTACATTTGGATCATCTAAATTTAAAATATGAATTCTTTTTGTTGCTTCAAAAAGCTTACCTTTCGCTTTGCGATAATTCTCAAAAGAACCATGTCTTTCAATATGCTCTGGCGCTAAATTTGTAAAAACTGCTGCTTCAAAATTAATAAATTTATGACGATATTGCAAAATTCCTTCTGAGGTAACCTCAATAATTGCATACTGGCAATGAGCTCTAACTGCTTTTCTTAAAAATTTTTGAACATAACCTCTTCCGGGCATTGTCATTTTAAAAAGGTTTTTCTCTGAGGTTTTATTAATTTTAAATTCAATCGAAGAAAGAGAAGCTACTTTTTGGCCATTTTCTTCTAAAATTTTTGAAATCATTTCTACGGTAGTTGATTTACCTTTTGTTCCAGTTACTCCAATTACCTTCAAGTGGCGAGAAGGAAAACCATAAAAAAGAGCAGAAAAAAAAGACCAAAGAAAATGATAAAAATTTTTTATTGCCTCAATAATATTTATCATAATTTTTCTATTGCCTCTAATGTTGCTAATTCAAGCGGAAGCTGAGGCAAATTTGACCACTTAATTTTATTTTGAGCCGAAAGAAAAATTTTTAGTAATTCTTTTAAATTATCTTCAGTAAAATTTTTCCCTTGCTTTTTTAAATACTCTTCTTCTTCCTTGGTAAAATTATTACTTTTTTCAAAAATTTTTGGATTGATTTTCGCTAAAAATAAATCATTAAGATAAGAAACAAGCTTTTGAGAAAAATTTTCAAGATCTATTCCCCTTGCCTCAATTTCTCCTAAATATTCTATTGCACCTTTTTTGTCTTTTTGAATTAAAAAATCAACCATTTTTGAAATTGGTTCAATGCCAATTATTCCTAAAATTTTTTCAACTTCTTTTTTTTTAATTTCTTTATCTTCTAAACTTAAAACTTCATCCAATAAACTTTCTGCGTCTCGTAGAGCACCTTGAGCAGTTTTTGCAATTAATTCCAAAGCTCCTTTTTCTGCTTTTGCCCCTTCTTCTTCACAAATTTCTTCTAATTTTTCTGTTATTTGAGGAATTGTTAATTTTTTAAATTCAAATTGCTGACAACGAGAAGCAATAGTTGGAAGAACCTTCTGATACTCGGTAGTACATAAAATAAAAATTGCATGCTCTGGTGGTTCTTCTAAGGTTTTTAAAAGTGCATTTGAGGCCTCCTTAGTCAATTGATGCGCTTCATCAAGAATATAAACTTTGTATTTTGACTTTGTTGGAACGATATTTATTCCTTCTTTTAAATTTCTAATTTCTTCGATCCCTCGATTTGAAGCAGCGTCAATTTCAATTAAATCTATAGCCCTACCATCATTAATCTCTCTGCAAGAAATACATTTATTACAAGGTTCAAACTCTTTTTCTTTTCGATTTTGACAATTAAGTGATTTTGCAAGAAGGCGAGCAACTGTTGTTTTGCCAGTTCCTCTTGGACCATAAAATAAATAAGCATGAGAAACCATTCCTAATGAAATAGAGTTCGTTATGGTTTTAATAATGTATTCTTGGTTAACTATCTCAGAAAAAGTTTTTGGCCTGTATTTGCGATAAAGAACTGCCATAAAAATAAATTATCAAAAGATTTTTATCTTATCCAAATTTTTGGATTTTTTGATAATCGAGTGCCTGAAAATGTTTTCATAAATAATTTTGTAATTGTCATTGCGGTAAACATACTAATCAAAACTCCAAGCGATAAAGTTAAAGCAAATCCCTGAACAAAACCAGAGGCGATTAAAAATAGAATGGCGCAAATAATTAAAGTAGTCAAATTACCATCGCGAATAGCAGGCCATGCTCGAGAAAAAGAGTTATCAATATCTATTTCTCGCAATCCTTCATTTTTTTCATTCTTTTTTTGATTATTGCTTTGAACCGGATTATTACTATTTTGTTTTACTTTTAATTCTTCTCTTAATCTTTCAAAAATCAAAACATTTGCATCAACTGCCATTCCTAAAGACAAAACAAAACCAGCAATACCTGATAAAGTAAGAGTCACCGGAATAATCTTAAATAATGAAAGAAGAATTACTCCATAGAAAAAAAGAGCAAGCGATGCTAAAACTCCACTTAATTTATAAACTAAAATCATAAATAATATAACAAGTAAAAAACCAATAACACCTGCTTTAACACTTGCATCAATTGAGGCCTCTCCCAATGAAGGACCAACTCTTTGTTGAGAAATTAATTTAATTGGAACCGGCAAAGCACCAGCATTTAAATTTTGAGCAAGATTTCTTGCTTCTTCAACGGTAAATTTTCCAGTAATTTGAGCTTTACCTCCAGAGATTTTTTCTTTTACCATTGGAGCAGAAATTAATTGATTATCAATATAAATTGCTAAACTTTTGCCAATATTTCTTTCAGTAATTTCTTCAAAAAGTTTTGCTCCTTCGCTATTAAACTCAAGAGATACTATTGGTTCATAGGTAGTTTGATTAAATTCAATCTTAGCGCTTTTTAAATATTTTCCTGTAAGCTCAGTAGATTTATATAATGGAAGATATTGGGCAAGTTCTTCTTTTTTAACATCTTTTCCTGTTTGTTCTTTAATTTGTTCAATAAGATTATTTATTTCTTCTTCGGAGAGCATATTTATTATTTCTTGTTTTTCTTCTTCTGTCATTTCCTCGCGAAACTCAAGATAAGGAGTTTTACCAATCATCTCAATTGCTTGAGTAGGATCATCAATACCTGCTAATTCTACAATTAAGCGATAACTTTCTCCTGTTTTTTGAATCTGAACTAACGGCTCTTGGATACCAAAAAGATTAACTCTTCGTTCAATTACATCTCTTAATCCCTCCATCGAATCTTGCCAATCTTCTTTTGGTACCTGAGAAAGATCGGCTTCATATAAAAGATGCACCCCTCCCCGAAGATCTAAACCAAGCTTATAAGGTCTTTGCAAAAATTGCGGTAATTCTATATTAAATTTCTTTGCTACTCTTCCGGGCATAACAAAAAAAGCCAAAAAAATGGCTAAAAGCAAAACAAAAATTGATAAAATCCAATTCTTTTTTTGAGAAGACATAGAAAAAATCTTTCCCTTATAAATTTTAGAGATTTATGAATTTTTAATTATTTTTTTAATCTTTCCTCTATTAAATCTGCAACTTTTTGAGGAGTGATGCTCGTTTTAAGAATATACTTTTCTGCTCCAAGATTTTCTCCATTTGCTCTTTGTTCGAATGTATCGTAATTTGTTAAAATAAATACAGGAATATCTTTTGTTTCTGAATTTTGCTTTAAAATCTTCAGCGCTTCAATCCCTTGAATTCTAGGCAACAAAAGATCAAGCACGATTAAATCTGGCTTTTCTTTTTTAGCTATTTCAATTCCTTCTTCTCCTTCGAAAGCAACTATTGCCTCAAATCCTCTTCTCTCTAACTCTATTTTATACATATCAGCAAGTGCTTTTTCATCTTCGATAATTAAAATTTTAGCCATAGATTTATAAATGAAAGACCTTGCTGTTAAAATCTTTTATATAAGAATTATAACATTTTTAAATAAATTTTTAAATAGAGGGTCTTGAATCAATGTTCTTTTTTTCCTTCCAAAGGGCAATAAAAATTGCCATTAGGGGCACTGAAAGAATCATTCCCAAAAACCCTCCTATTCTTCCACCAATAAATAAAACTAAAATTGTCAAAAGCGGATTGAGATCTACCCTGTCTTTCATTATCAAAGGAACAATTAAATAATTTTCTAACTGCTGAATAATGAAGAAAACAAAAACTGTCCAAAGAGCCAATATCCACCCTCCTTGGAAAAAAGCTAGAAAAAGACCAAATATTCCAGCAAAAACCGGGCCAAAAAAAGGAATAATTTCTAGAGTCCCTGCCAAAACTGCTAAGACTAAACTATATTTTACTCCTAAAATATAAAGACCGGCATAAACAAGCATTCCAACTATAATTCCCAAAAATATATAACCCTGTAACCAACGTCCTGCTTGCTTTTCTGCTAATTGCCAATACCTTAGAATTTTTTTTTGAGCCTTTTCATTCTCTTTAAAAAAGAAATTAACAAACTTTTCTGCTATATTTTTTTCAACAACTAAATAAAAAGCCGTGATTAAAACGAAGAAAAGATCAAAAGTCTTGCCGAAAAAATTATAAATAGCGCCAAAAGCTGATCCTATTGCTTTTGACAGGCCTTGGATAGATTGACTAATTGTGCTTTCAATATTTTTTCCAAAAGGAACTTGAGTTGTCCATTCTTCAAATTGGGGAAGCCAGTCAAGAAAATTTTGCCAGTATTGAGGAAAGCTTGAAATAAAATTTTGAATTTCATTAATTAAAGGTGGAAAAACTAAATAAGAAATGCAACTAAAAAAAACTAAAAACAAAAGAAAAATTAAGATTGCGGAAAGGGCACGGGGAATCTTTTTTTTCTCTAATAAATCTACCCCTGGTTTTAAGGCTGAAGCGAAAACAAAAGCTAAAAGTACATAGCCAACAACATCCCGAATAAAATACAGAACTAAAATTCCAATTATTACCCCAATTATTTTTAGAGCTGTTGTAAGAGTTGATGACATGCTAATTTTTTTTCTTTAAATGGACCGATAAGAGCTAAATTTAATTTTTGGGGAGTAAAAATATCTTGAGCAATTTTTTTTATATCCTCAACTGTTACTTTATCTATTTTTGCAAATTTTTCTTTTAAAGTCAAAATTTTATTAGTTAAAATTTCTTGGTTTGAAAAAAAGGCAGCTACTTCATCAGAAGACTCCATTTCAAGAAGAGTTTTTCCTTTAAGGTATTCTTTTGCTTTTTGAAGTTCTTTTTCACTCACTCCCTTTTCACGAATTTCTTTATACTCATTTAAAATAATTTGAATTGCTTTTTCAACTTTTTGATTATCGACACCAGCTTGAGTCACTAAATAACCTGTATCAGTATACATTTCAGCTGTTGTCCTAATGTAATAAGCTAATCCTTCTCTTTCTCTTACTTTTATAAAAAGACGTGAAGACATATTTCCACCTAAAATAACCGAAAGAAGACTTAAAGCATATTTTTCTGGTTGAAAAAGATTATAGGCCCTTACTCCTAAACAAAAATGGGTTTGGTCAGTTTTCTTAAACTGAATTAAACTTTGTGGCCTTTTTTGGCTTTCTTTAATTTTTGTTCGCTTTTTGGGCTCTTTTTCTCTTATGTCTGTAAAGTAATTTTTAATTTTTTTAATGGTTTGGTCTTCATCTATCTTCCCCGCTACGCAAACAACAGTATTTTTAGCTACATAATGATCGTTAATATAATTTAAAAAATCTTCTCGCTTTATCTTTAAAATATTTTCTTTCTCTCCCAAAATATTCCAGCCAACAGTTTCTTTTCCGTAAAGCAATTTTTCAAAAAGTTCTCCGACATACTGCATTGGTGTATCTTTCATCATATTAATTTCTTCAATAATTACTCCCCTTTCACGATTTATTTCCTCTTCTTTAAAAGTTGAATTTAGAAAAATATCAGAAATAACGTCTAGTGCCAAATTAAGATGTTTTGAACCAACTTTTGCATAAAAATAAGTTTCTTCAGCTCCAGTAGCGGCGTTAAATTCTCCCCCAACAGCATCTAATTCCTCGGCAATAGCTTGAGCTGTAGGACGTTTTGTTGTACCTTTAAAATGTATATGTTCTAAAAAATGAGAAATGCCGTTTATTTCTTTTGTCTCATAACGTGAGCCGGCTCCAACTACTACTAAAACCGCAGCCGTATTTGTGCCTTTCATTGGAACAGTAATTATTCGAAGACCATTTTTAAAAGTGGTTTTTGTGTACATAAAATAAAAAAATCCCTAATTAACTTAATAACTAAAAAAAATGACCAATGTTCAATGACTAATTTTCAATAAAATTCTAATTACTAAATATTCTAAATAATATGTTTGAACATTAGAATTTAGGATTTGTTTAAAATTTGGAATTTGGTTATTGGAATTTGGTTATTGGAATTTGGTTAGAAATTAGATCAATTAGATATTAGATACTTTGTCAGTCTTTGCTTTAAATCTTGAATTTTAACTCTCTCTTGTTTCATTGTGTCGCGATCGCGAATAGTAACATCATCATTTTTTAAACTATTAAAATCAATTGTTAGGCAGTAAAGCGTGCCAATTTCATCTTGTCTTCGATAACGTCGGCCAATTGAACCAACTTCATCATACTGGCAAACAAAATGAGGCTTTAGTAAATGATAAACTTCTTTTGCTTTTTCAACTAATTCCGGTTTGTTTTTTACTAATGGCAAAACTGCAATTTTTACTGGAGCAGTTCTTTTATTAAATTTAAGCAGAATTTCGATTTCTTTTTTAGCTTCTGTTGTTTTTGTTCTGCCTCCTGAAATTTCTTCAAAAGCATCACAAAAAACAGCAAATAATACTCTATCTGCTCCGCAAGAAGGTTCAATAACGTAAGGAATGTAAGATTCTTTTGTTTTATCATCAAAATACCTTAAATCCACTCCAGAAAATTTTTGATGCTGTCTTAGATCAAAATCAGTTCGATTAGCTATCCCCTCAAGCTCTGACCATCCAAAGGGAAATTTATATTCAATATCAACACAACTTTTTGCGTAATGAGCTAATTCTTCTTTTTTATGAGGCCTTATTCTTAAGTTCTCTTTTCTTATACCTAAAATTTCTATGTACCATTTTATTCTTTCATTTACCCAATAATTAAATGCTTTTTCATCCTCCCCAGGTTTTACAAAATATTCTAATTCCATTTGTTCAAATTCTCTTGTTCGAAAAATGAAATTCCCTGGGGTAATTTCATTGCGAAAGGCTTTACCAATTTGGGCAATGCCAAAAGGAACTTTTACTCTTTGAGTATCAAGAATGTTTTTATAATTAACAAAAATCCCCTGGGCTGTTTCTGGCCGTAAATAAGCAATAGATGCTTCATCTTCAACCGGTCCAATAAACGTTTTAAACATTAAATTAAACTGACGAGGCGGAGTTAACTGGCCTCCACATTCAGGACATTTTATTTTTGAAATCATTTTCGCAATATCATTAAAATCCTCTTCAGTAAGTTCATTATGTTCATCCTTTTGAGAATTTTTAAAATCTTCAACAAGATGATCAGCTCTAAAACGTTTATGACAGGATTTGCATTCAACTAAAGGATCAGTGAAATGCTCGGTGTGACCTGAAGCTTGCCATACCTTTGGCGACATTAAAATTGAGGCATCTAAACCAACAATGTTATCATGCATTTTTGTCATTTCGTCCCACCAAGATTTTTTAATATTATTTTTTAACTCCACCCCAAAAGGCCCGTAATCATAGCAAGAACTAAATCCTCCATAAATTTCTGACGATGGAAAAATAAATCCTCGGCGTTTACAAAGTGAAATAATTTTTGAAACTTTATCCATATATTTAAAATTATAACAATTTTAAGCCAAAAATAAAAGTGCCTTTTTAGCATTTTTGTAATTTATTGTAAGCTTAAATTTATTTATAAATCGCAAATTTAAGATTATAGCTTTTGGAAATTGGGTCAAGTTTTGCATAAGCAATAGCTGGATTGCCATTATTGTCAAAAACCAAAGAGGTAAAATACCCAACATCTCCTTCGCTATCTACCGTTTCTGTTTGCCACGTCAAGCCATCAAAATAAGCGTATTTAAGGTCACCCTCGCCAGGACCTATCGCTATACCTCTTTCATCATAATAATACGGTGCGCTGAGATAGCTAATGGAAGGATAATTATTGATAGGATTAAAAGCGAGAGAGACATAAGTATTATTAAATCCACTATCTGTTTTATCAACAGTTTTCGAATCCCAATTTTTGCCATTAAAATGACTATATCTTAGACCAACGCATGAAGCAACATGACTAATGCTTGGTTCTCCGTTTATATCAAAAGCTAAGGAAGAATAATATCCACACCCTGAGCAAAAACCTGCAGTCCCAACGGTATCTACCCAATTTTCTGTTCCTATCCACTCATTGCCATCAAAACAAGCATATTTAAGACCATCTATTATAATACTTCCTCCTGGGTTTAATAAAGATCGATAGCTAACGCACATTCTCCCTAAACCGTCAAAACCCAAAGAGGGAGAACCTTTGCCATTTATTATAGATCCTTTTTTCCAAGTTATGCCATTAAAATAAGTATAGAAAATTGTATTACTACCATAAACGATAAAGGGATTGTTATTCTTGTCAAAAGCAAGAAGAGGCTGGCCACCACTAGATGTCCAATCTAGATTTTGTTTTTCCCAATTATTTGTTGCGGTATTAAAATGAGCATAAAAAAGATCAACACTTGGATAAGCATTGGGATGTGGAGAATAATAGCTTATTGCTGGATTTCCTTCTTTATCAAAAGCAAGAAAAGCCCCATAACCATTAATACCTGTTTTTTCTTTCTTCCAGGTTGTGCCATTAATAAGGTGAGCGTAAATAATTTCATTATCATCGTTGTTGTAAGCCATGGCTAGGTTTCCATTATTATCAATTTTTAGAGAAACAAAAGGAGCATTATGATTGTTTTCCTCTATCGTTTCTATTTGCCAACCAAGAACTCTAAAAGAGTAAACTTTAGAAGAAATTGTGGTGCCGTTTTCATCTTCTCCCTTAACTTGCCAATAATAAATAGTTGCTCTTGAAAATGAATCTGTTGAATAATCATATTTGTATATATTATTGTCTGTGGAATCGTTAATAAATCCTGTTCTAATAATGGTTGATTTTTCTTCTAGTAGATTGCTATCGTTAGAAATCCAAATGGAGTAAACAAAATCTGATGGTCCTTTCCATTGAAAAGTAATTGTTTTTAAGATTTGATTGTCAATTTTAAATCCATCTTCTGGTGAAAGAAGTTCTGGGGCTGAAAGAGAGGTATTTTCTTCTTGTTTCATATCTTGCTTATCTTCTTGCTTTTCTTTCTCGCTTTCATTTTCTGAGGGCGGTGCTGAAGGTTGGG
>DAOSAR010000012.1:0-11088 GCA_035360455.1 Candidatus Pacearchaeota archaeon
AACACAAAGTCTTACAGCCCCCCAGAGAATAACTATAGGAATGATTCAAACATCAAGGGGTTACTTTAACGGTCTCATTGATGAAGTTCGTATTTATAACCGTGCTCTCTCTGCTGATGAAATTGCTAGTCTTTATGGTGCTGGTAGTAATAGGCAAGGTTATACAACAAAAAATTATCCCGGCAGAGTTCTCATTCGCAATTACACCTCTCCAGAACCAACAGCAACTCTACAGTATGATTACTGCGTTTGCTGTTTTGGACCAAGAGATCTTAGTAATGATTGCAATGCCACTAATAAGTCAATATTTTTAAAATTATCAGGATCAACAAATGCCCATATTGAAAAGAACACTCAATCTAGTTATTCAAATTCTGCATGTATTTCTACTTCTTTGGGAAAAGAAATAACCTGTACTTATCGGGAAGGAAATTGTCAAGAAGGTGAAACAACTCTTTGCTCAATTTCAGGCGATACCAATGCTCATATTAGTAGCCCAGATGCTTATAACATTAAAGTTTGCTGCAAGATAAGACCATAAAAACCCAAACTAATATTTAAATTTAAACTTTCAATTAGATTTTGAATTTATTTTATTTTTTGCTAAAATAATTTTATGAATCTAAAAATTCTTATTCCTCTTATAATTCTTTTTGTTTTACTGGCGAGTACAGCTATTTATTTTGGTTTTTTTAATAATAAAGCGAAAGTAATCGAAGAAGGAAAAACAACAGTTATTAAATCGCCTTTTGGTGAATTTAATCCAACAGAACCACAAATGACCTTACCTTTAAAAGACATTCCTCTTGGCGTTATTAAGATTAAAATTTCTCGAGACCAAGGTTTTCAACCAAACAAATTTAACGTTAAGGCAGGAGAGGCTGTTAGCTTAGCTTTAACTTCAATTGATGGCACCCATACTTTATATTTTGAAAATGAAATTTTAAAAAAGGTCAAAATCGATGTTGGGGCAGGTGAAACAAGAGGAATTTCTTTTGTTGCGCCTCAGCAAAAAGGAGAATATAAATTTTACTGCGACATTCCCGGCCATCGGAAAAACAATGGCGAAGAAGGAGCGATGATAGTAAAATAAACTATGGAAACTTCAATTAAAAAAATTATAACTTATATTTTGCTTGTTATAGTGATAGGAGTTTGTGTCTATTTGGGCTATGCTTTTGGAAAAAAAATTCCACCTTTTGGATCAACAGAAAAATATCAAATAGTTCAATTTTCGAGTGGTGAAGTTTATTATGGAAAATTGCAAATGTTTCCTTGTTGCAAGTTAAGCGATGTTTATTTTATAAAACAAGTTCCAGCAACAGAAGAAGGAGAAGAAAGTAGCACTCAACTTTTGCCTTTTACTTCAATGTTTTTTGAACCAAAAAATGCAATTTATTTTGATAGATCTCAAATTATTTGGTGGGCAAATCTTTCTCCAGATAGCCAAGTGATAAAAAGTATTAAAGGCCTAAGGGAAGGCACTCAGCAAACACCAGAAAATCAGCAAAACACTCAAACTCAAACTCAAACTACTCCTTAAAATTCAGAAAATAATAAAATATGCCAAGATCGTTTCTCGGCATATAAAATAAATACTACGAGATCATTTCTCGTAGTATTTTATTTTTTTATTATTTTTCCATCTTGAAGTTGAATAACTCTTTGACAAAAATTAGCTATTCTTGGATCATGAGTGACAATTACAAAAGTTTTCTTCTCGCTTTGATTTAAATCTTTCATAATCTCAATAATTTCCATACCAGTTTTTGTATCTAAATTTCCGGTTGGTTCATCTGCTAAAATTAAAATTGGATCAAGGATTAAAGATCTGGCAATTGCCACTCTTTGCTGTTCGCCACCAGAAAGTTCATTTGGTTTCCTATGTTCTTTTCCCTTAAGACCTACTCTTGCTAGAAGTTCATGTGCTCTTTGTTCCAATTTTTGTTTGTCTTTTCTTAAGGGAAGAACAGGAACTAAAACATTTTGGAGAGCATTTAGTGTTGGTATTAAATAAAAACTTTGAAAAATAAAGCCGATTTTTTCTCTTCTAATTTCATAAAGCTTTGATTCTTTTACTTTAGAAATTTCAATGCCATCAATAATAATTTCTCCTGAAGTTGGCTTGTCCAAGGCACCAAGCATATTTAAAAGAGTAGTTTTTCCAGAACCTGAAGGTCCCATAATGCCAATAAACTCTCCTTTTTTAATTTCAAGGTTAATATTATCTAATGCTTTCACTGCTAAATCCCCCTTACCATAAATTTTGGTAAGGTTTTTTGCCTCTATTAAAATATCTCCTTTAAATGTTTCTTTAATACCGTTTTTGATAATTGTCATAAATAATCAACGAATTATATTCATCAACGAATTACGAATAAATCTACGAATTTACGAATATATTATTCGAATGCATCCAAATGAGTATCCGAATCTACGAATATGAATTAAGGGTAAATTAAGGGGTTAAAAATTTTAAATTATTTTTAAGGTTCTCTTAAAATTTCCATTGGCGCAACTCGGCTTGCTCGCCAAGCTGGATAAATTCCTCCCAGAATTCCAAGTAAAACTCCAAATAAAACTACACCTATAAATAATTGTGGCGTTATAACTCCTATGTCTTCAATAATCATTTTTCTTGCAACGCAAATTCCGCCATAGCCAACTCCAATTCCCACCAAAGCCCCAATAATGCTTAAAGTAAGGGATTCGATTAAAACCGAAAAAACAACATTGCTTCCTTTCCAGCCAACCGCTTTAAAAATTCCAAATTCTTTTCTTCTCTCGATTACAGAAATTAACATTACAATTAATATGCTTACACCGCCAGCGATTGCAGAAACAACAGCGATGGCAAAAAGGAAGTTATTCAAAATATCCAAAGTTTTTTCTGCCTCGCCCAAGAGATCTTTTGAAACCAAAAGCCTTACACCAGGATCCGCATTTTTAAATTCTTCTTCAATCTCTTTTGAAAGAAAATCGATATTGTTAATCGAGTCGGCTTTGACAATAATTGTATTTATTTTATCTTCAGGCAGTTGAGAAAGTTTCCGCGCTAGGTCAATCGAGCCAAAAATACCAGCATCATCAGTGATATTACCCGTTTCAAAGGTGCCAACAATTATTAATTCGGTTTGCCCCAACAATTGTCCTGTTTTTGGATCAACCTGAGGAATAGTAATTTTATCTCCCACGCTTAATTTTGTTTCAAAAAATTCTAAGTCCTGTTTTATTGATTTGCCAACAATAATTTCATTATCATTTTGAAAACTCCTGCCCTCGATAATATGCGCTAGCGGACCGTCTTTTTCCTTTGCTGGATCAATACCAGTAATAGGAAGTCCAATGGGGCTTGGAGTTTTGATGGCTGTGGGAGGAATTAAGGCATTCACCCGAGGAGAAACTGAATCAACATAGTTTAATTTTTCAATTCTCTCGACATAGTCAGCGGGCAAGGGAGTTTTTGTAGTTGTTATTTGACCACCAAGAATGGATCCTTCTGACCCCACAACAATTGTACCGGCAACCTCAGTAAAAGTTTTTTCCACTCTTTGATTCATTCCTTGAGATAAAGACAAAAGAAAAGTCATTAAAGAGCAACCCAAAGCCACGCCCAAAATTGCAAGGATTGCCACTCCTTTTTTTCGAAAAGCGTTGCGGAATGAAAAGTTGAATAGCGATAGCATATGTGATAATATATAAAAATTAAAGACAAAATTCAAGTTTCAAAATTAATTTAAAAGTTTTAAAAATTTAAAACTAGAAATTTAAAATTAGAAATTAGAAATTTTATTTATGTGGCATTCTCTTTCACCTGAAGAAGTAATCAAAAAATTAAAAACCAATTCTCAAAAAGGGCTTTCAGAGAAGGAAGCCAAGAAACGTCAGCAAGAATTTGGCAAAAATAAACTTCCCGAAGAAAAAACTTTATCGAGCTTTAAAATATTTTTGGAGCAGTTTAAAAGCCCCTTGATTTATATTTTATTAATTTCTGGCATTATTACTTTATTTTTGAAGGAATATACTGATAGTATTGTTATTTTTGCAGCAGTTATTTTAAATGCCATTGTTGGCTTTATTCAGGAAAACAAAGCCTCAGAGGCATTAAGGAAATTAAAAAAAGTTTTAAGCATCAAATCCCTTGTTTTAAGAGATGGTAGGAAAGAAGAAATTTTAGCTGATAATTTGGTGCCTGGAGATATCATTTTATTAAAGGCGGGAGATAAAGTACCGGCTGATGGAAGGTTAATCGAGATTCACGATTTAAAAATTAACGAAGCGGCTTTGACAGGCGAGTGGCTACCGGCGACCAAAAAAATAGATTTATTGCCAGAAAATACGCCTTTGGCAGACAGAGACAACATGGTTTATATGGGAACCGTGGTTGAAGATGGAAGAGGGAAAGCAGTGGTTACTGAGATTGGAGAGAAAACAGAGATTGGCAAAATTAGCGCCTTGGTCAAAGAAACAAAGGAAGAGAAAACTCCTTATCAAAAGAAATTGGCTAATTTTTCAAAAATTATTGGAATAATAATTGGAGTAATTTGTGTTGGAATTTTTGTTGAAGGAATGTTAACTGGCGGTGAATTTGTTGAAATGTTTACAACAGCAGTTGCTGTTGCTGTGGCAGGAATTCCTGAAGGATTGCCGGTAGCAATGACACTTATTTTAGCTACTGGAATGCAAAGGATTTTTCAAAAGAAGGGCCTAGTAAGAAGATTAGCATCGGCTGAAACTCTTGGAAGCACAAGCATTATTTGCTCTGACAAAACCGGCACCTTAACTGAAGCAAAAATGCAGGTGGCGGAATTTTACCCCCAAAATAAAGAAAAATTAGCCTTTAAAATTGCCATTTTATCAAGCGAAGCATTTGTTGAGAACCCAGAAGAACCGCCGGAAAAATGGAAAATTCGAGGATTGCCAACAGAAAGAGCCTTAGTTATCGCCGCCGCAAAAAAGGGAATTTTTCAAAATCAAGTTTCAAAAGACGAGGAAGAAATAGATGAAATTCCCTTTGGTTCCGAATATAAATATTCAGCGAGCTTGCGAAAGGTTGTTGACGATGATTATGTTTTATATGTTAAAGGAGCGCCAGAAGTTTTACTTGAAAAATCAAGATATTTTGAAGGTGAGAATGGCAAAGAATTATTAACAAAAGAAAAAATAGAAGAATTTCAGAAGAAGCAAAAAGGATTAACAAGTAAGGGTTATCGATTATTAGCAGTTGCTTATAAAAATTTAAAAGAAGCGCCTTTGGGTTTAAAACATCAAGATATTAATGGTTTAACCCTTGTTGGTATTTTTTCTCTGGAAGATCCCATAAGAGAAGATGCAAAAGAGGCAATTCAAGCATGTTATCAGGCTGGGATGAGACCGATTATCGTTACTGGTGATCATAAGTTAACAGCAAAAGCCATTGCCAAAAAAGTAGGGATTAAAGTTGGGGATGAAAATATTTTAGAAGGAAATGATTTAGAAAAATTATCAGAAGAGGAATTTCAAAAAATATTGCCAAAGATCCAAATATATGCTCGAGTTGAGCCAAGGCATAAATTAAGAATAATAAAAGCATGGCAAGAGAGGGGAGAAGTAGTGGCAATGACCGGGGACGGCATTAATGACGCACCAGCCCTAAAACAAGCTGATGTTGGGGTAGCTTTGGGATCCGGCACCGATGTTGCAAAAGAAGTTGCTGACCTTGTATTACTAACTGATAATTTTTCAGTAATTGTGGCGGCAGTTGAAGAAGGAAGAGCAATTTTAGACAATATTAGAAAAGTTATTACTTATCTTTTGTCTGACAGCTTTACTGAGGTAATATTAGTAGGTGCAAGCTTATTTTTGGGCTTGCCTCTTCCTGTTATTGCTGTTCAAATTTTATGGGTCAATTTAATTGAAGACGGGCCTTTATCTTTATCTTTAGCGTTTGAGCCGAAAGAGAAAGATTTGATGGAGCAAAAGCCAGGTGGCTATAATACGCCTTTATTAACCAGAGAAATGAGATTTTTAATTTTTATTATTGGAATAGTAACCGATCTTTTCCTCCTAGGATTATTTTTTTGGTTAATGAAATATTCTGGTTACGAACTTTCTCATGTTCGATCGATTATTTTTGCCGGACTAGCTCTTGATTCGCTTTTTTATATTTTTTCTTGTAGAAGCTTAAGAAAAAATATTTGGAATTTTAATCCTTTTTCTAATAAATTTTTAAACTGGGCTTTGCTACTTGGGGTTTTGATGTTATTAGCCGGTATTTATTTTCCACCTTTGCAAACGCTTTTAAAAACAACACCTTTAAATCTTTTTGATTGGGGCTTGATTTTAGGAATTGGATTTTTAAATATTCTTTTAATTGAAGCCACTAAATGGTATTTCATAACGCGCCATAAAACAGGAGAAGTATGACCCTTTGGCTTTCTGTTTTAATTTTTATTGCTTCTTGCGCAGGACTTTATTTTGCAGGGGAGTTAGTGGTGGAATCTCTAACGAGAACAGCTAAATTTTTGGGTTGGCGAGAGTTTGTAGTAGCTTTTATTGTTATTGCATTTGCTGCTTCTTTGCCTAATCTTTTTGTTGGTATTACTTCAGCCATTAATAAAATTCCCGAGCTATCTTTTGGTGACATTGTTGGAGGGAATGTAATTGATTTAACTCTGGCGGTTGCTTTAGCAGCCCTGGTAGCAAAGAGTTTACCGGCAGATAGCCGAACTGTTCAAACTACTTCGCTTTTTACCACCACGATTGCAATTTTGCCGCTTTTATTAATTTTGGATGGTAGGTTGGGTAGAGGAGATGGAGTGGTTTTAATCTTAACTTTTGGATTTTATCTTTGGTGGCTTTTTTCAAAGCAAGAACGTTTTACAAAAGTTTATAATAAAAACAAAACCCCTCTTTCGAAACGACTTCCCACGCTTTTAAAAGATATTGGGAAAATAATCTTAGGGATAATAATTTTAATTTTAGCTGCCAAGGGCATTGTTGAATCAGCTTCTTTTTTTGCCGAAACATTTAACTTGTCATTGTCTTTAATTGGTATTTTAATTGTTTCTTTGGGAAATGCCTTACCAGAAACATATTTTGCAATTGCTTCTGCCAGGAAGGGCCAGACCTGGATGATTTTGGGAGATTTAATGGGATCGGTTATTACTCCTGCTACATTAGTTTTGGGAATAGTCGCTTTAATTTGTCCAATTCAAATTCCCGACTTTTCACCGTTTGCTATTGCCCGGCTTTTTTTAATAATATCAGCTCTTTTCTTTTTTATATTTTTGCGCACCGGAAGAAAAATTACCCGCAGAGAAGCAATATTTTTACTTATAATTTATATTGTTTTTGTTTTAGTTGAAATTTTCACCAGTTAATAATAGTCTAATAGCACGAGAAATGTTCTCGTGTTATTATTTAGAAAGGGTTGAAATGTTTTGAAAATTTAGATATAATAAAAATGTATGTCTGATATTGTGCTCATTGTCTTAGGGGTTTTAGTAAGTGGTGTAATTATCGGAGCCATTTTTTATTTAAGGAAAGATATTAACTCTTTAAAAGAGGTTCAGAAGAATGATAATTCTTTGAGTATTTTGAAACAAGACATCGAGGCGATGAAAAAAAAATTTGAAGAAGGATTGTTTTCAACCCAAAAAGAAATTCAGCAAAGCTTTGAAAAAACTTCAGAATCATATGCTCGAATGCAAAAAGAATTAGGAACGCTTCAAGAGATTGGTAGTCAAATGAAGGGAATTCAAGAATTTTTACAATCGCCAAAATTGAGAGGAAACCTAGGAGAGCAGGTTTTAAAGGATTTACTTGAGCAGATTGTGCCTCAAAACCGTTTTAATTTGCAATACAAGTTTCAAGGAGGAGATGTAGTTGATGCTATTTTAAAAACAAATCAAGGTATTATAGCTATTGATTCAAAATTTCCAATGGAAAATTTTCGAAAGATGATGCAAGCGAGTGAAAAAGAAAAAGAAATATTTGAGCGTGATTTTAAAAGAGATATTAAAAAGCACATTAATGATATTTCAAGAAAATATATTTTGCCAGACGAGGGAACAGTGGATTTCGCTGTAATGTATGTGCCTTCGGAAGCGGTTTATTATGAAATCGTTGCTCATCAACCAGAAATTTTGGAGTATGGATATGAAAAAAAAGTTTATCTTACTTCACCCAATACTTTTTATTATTTTTTAAAAATAGTAATGGTTGGACTTGAGGGGGCGAAGATTGAAGAAGCATCAAAAAAAATTTTAGCTACATTAAAATCAATCCAACAGGAAGCAATAAAATTTGGAGAAGAATTAAGGGTATTAAGTTCGCATATTCAAAATGCAAAATCAGCAGCAGATAGAGTTAATGTTAAATACGAAAAATTAGCAGGAAAAATTGAGAGTGCTGGCGAGTTAGAAGAAGGCGAAGAGAGAAAAACAATAGAAAATTAATATGATACGAATCTAAGGAATGCAAATACATCAACAAATTACGATACGGATTTAAAGGTAAATTAAGGGTTTAAAAATTAAACTTTAAAATTATGGCCTTAGCAGTAATAAAAATAGGAGGAAAACAATATTTAGTTTCTCCTGGCGATAAAATAAAAATTGAAAAATTAGATGCAGAAGAGGGGAAAGAAATAACCTTTAATGAGGTTTTATTATTGGGAAAAGATGATAAGATAGAAATAGGGACGCCATTGGTAAAAAATGCCAAAGTATTGGGAAAAGTTTTAAAGCAAGAAAAAGATAAAAAAGTAATAGTATTTAAATACAAGCCAAAAAAACGTTATCGAGTGAAAAAAGGCCACAAACAGCCATTTACTGAGGTAGAAATAACAAAAATAGAGTCGCAATAAACGATAAATAAATTTATCAATAAAGGACTTGTCAAATTTCGACAAGCCCTTTTTAAAATATTACACTTGACAAAATTATCAGAAAGTATTAAAATATATTTGTACCTTAAAAATTTAAAGGAAAAGGAGGAAAAAGAAATGGTGATTGGTATTTATCTTTTAAAGAGTGGTAGGCATAGAAGGTTAATTATTTTACCTAAGTTTCAAAGGAAATTTAGGGGAAGAATTTTATTTTCAAGAAAAAGAAACAGTTATTTTTTTCTTTTAAAATAGAGAATAAATTTTAAAAAAAAGGAGGAAATTTGAAATGCTGATAGGAGTATATTTTTGCAAAGTAGGAAAAGACGGAAAAATAATTATTCCACTAAAGCTTCGGAAAAAAATAGAGAATAAAATTTTTATTTTTGAAACAAAAGATTACTTGTATCTTTATTCTGACGAAGAAAAGTTTAAAAAATTTCTCGAAAAAATAAAAAGTAATGATCAAAAGAGAGCATTTTTAGCAAGTATTGTAGAAAGAAAGATTGATAAACAAGGAAAATTAAAGATTTCTGATTTTAAAAATTTTTATTTAGAGGAAGATAAAAAAATAGTTATTGTAGAAAAAAATGATTATCTTGAAATTTGGAGTGAGGAAAGGTGGATTAAGCAAGTATTAGAAAAAGAAGAGGGTAGAAAGGAGGAATATTCTTTGCCTTAAAAAATTAATTCTAAAAGAAAGGAGGCAAGAAGATGAAAGATCAATTTAGAGTAGGAGATATTGTTTGGGTAGAGTTATTGCCACTTGATAAAGAAGGAGAAGAAAAGGCAAGAGGCCAAATTATTGACATCTATGATTATGGAGATTTTCAGACGTTTGAAGTTCAATTTGAAAACGGAAGAAGCAAAGAAGTTTTAAGGAATCAAATTATAAAGAAAGGAAGAAATTCAGAATTAAAAAGCTGTTTTAAAAATTAAAGGGGGTAATTAAAGTGGCAAAAATAACACCGTCTTTTCTTCAGTTTATATGGGATAATTTAATTAAGGAAGAGGAAAGAATTCCTTATGATCAAATAACAATAAAGGAAGCTCAACTTTTTTTTGAAAATGGTATTGCTGTTGAGTGTGATGGCGATAGAAGAGAAGTTGTATTAAGAAGGGAAGAATAATTTTAATTAATTTTTTGGGACAAAAAAGTTTGGCCCGATGAGATTCATAAAGGAGGTGATTAAAAAAAACAAACAAAAGGGAAGGTTAAACCTTCCCTTTATTTTTTTCTAAAAAATCTTTTATTAAATTTTGAGATTCTTCATAATTCTTTACCCAATAAATTCTTTGATCAGCGGTGAAATCATCAAATTGATGGTTAAACCAAGTCATTTGACGTCTAGCATATCCTTCAATGTCTTTTTCTAAATTATTAAACATTTGCTGATAAGTAATTTTATTTTGTAAATATCTAGCAATCCACTTATATTCAAGACCAAATTCTTCTAATCTTTGCCAAGAAACACCAGATTCTTTTAATTTTTTAACTTCGTCTACCATTCCTTCTCTTAATCTTTTTTTTAATCTTTTTTTAATTAAGATTTTTAATTCTTCTTTATCTTTTTTAATTCCAAGCATTAAAACCGGATAGGGGAGCGGATTTTTTTCAAATGGTGGAACTTTTCCTAATTTTTCAACAATTTCAATTGCTCGAATTAATCTTCTTTTATTCTTTTTTTCAATAGTTTTTGCCCGCTCCGGATCAAGTTTTTTTAACATTTTATAAAGCTCCTCTGGAGATTTTTTTTCTAATTCTTTTCTTAATTTCCAATCTGGTGGCACAGGAGGAATATAAATTCCATCAATTACTGCTTTAATATAAAAACCTGTGCCCCCACACAAAATTGGGATTTTATCTTTTTTTAAAATTTTATTCATTGCTCTAAGTGCAAATTTTCGATACTGAACAACAGTAAATTTTCTTTTTGGCGAGGCAACATCCAATAGATGATGGGGAATACCCTGCATTTCTTTTTTTGTTATTTTTCCTGTGCCAATATCCATTCCTTTATAAACTTGTCTTGAATCAGCCGAAATGATTTCAGCACCCTTAATGCCAAATTTTTTTTGGGATTTTTCAGTTGAAAGCCAACGAGCCACTTTTACTGCTAATTCAGATTTTCCGGAAGCAGTTGGACCTAAAATTACGATTATTTTTTTATTTTCTTTTTTCATTAATTTTAGCTATAAGATCTCTTAAAACTTTTTCTCTT
>DAOSAR010000013.1:0-10701 GCA_035360455.1 Candidatus Pacearchaeota archaeon
ATGCAATACAGTATTAATTATAATTTTATCAAGACAGAAAAGAATGTCAAGAGGGGAAAGATATTATCCGAATGAATACGAAAGTATTATCCGAATGCATCCGAATGAATATCCGAATCTACGAATGTTACGAGGACATCAGCGAATTACGAATCTGTACGAATTTACGAATCTACGAATGTGTGAATTTATTTCCTGAGTAAGTCCATCCTAGGATGGACGCATCGAAGGAATACAATAAAAAGGGTGAGACCCTTCGACTGGGCTCAGGGACTAAGACCCTTCGATAAACTCAGGGAGTAAGACCCTTCGATAAACTCAGGGAATATTTTTACTCAGGGAATATTTTTACTCAGGGAATACTGCTTTATGATTAAGGGTTGCAATATAAAGAAAATTTTGCCATCATAATAAAGTATTATCCGAATGATACGAATTACAAAACCATCAGCGAATTACGAATCCTTTACGAATGTACGAATCCCTTAACTTACCCTTAAATCCGTATTCGTATATTCGTATTGATTCGTTATTCGTAGATTATTTATGAAATTTTTAATTACCGGTGCTGAGGGGCAATTGGGAGAAGAATTTTTGAAAGAAGCAAAAAAGAAAAAATTAAACTGTCTTGCTTTGACGCGGGAGGAGCTTGATATTACTGATTTTGAAAAAGTTCAAAAAGTAGTTGAAGGAGCAAGACCGGATTTTTTAATTAACTGCGCGGCTTACAATGATGTTGACAGAGCCGAGGAGGACTGGAAAACAGCTTTTTTGGTTAACGGCATTGGGCCGAAAAATTTGGCAATTGCGGCGCAGGAAAATAATTGCGTTTTGGTGCATTACAGCACCGATTATGTTTTTGACGGCAAAAAAAATTCTCCTTATACAATTGTTGATAAGCCAGCGCCGATAAATAAATACGGCCAAAGCAAACTTCTGGGAGAAAATTTTGTAAAAGATTTTGCCGGAAAATATTTTTTAATCCGCCTGAGCGCGGTTTTTGGAAATAATCCAAAAGCAAGTTTTCCTTTAAAAATTTTGTCTTGGGCAAAAGAGAAAAAAGAATTAAAGATTGTTGATGATCAGGTTTTCTCGCCGACTTTTACAGGAGATGTTGTTAAGGGGACATTTGATTTAATTAAAAGCGGGGAGTACGGGCTTTACCATATGACAAATTCCGGATACTGCTCAAGGTATGAATGGGCAAAATATATTTTGGAAAAAATTGGCTGGCAGGGAAAAATAT
Organism: Candidatus Pacearchaeota archaeon; assembly: GCA_035360455.1. GTDB lineage: Bacteria > Patescibacteriota > Minisyncoccia > Minisyncoccales > DAOPTN01. Next base: position 1,247 of record DAOSAR010000013.1, read on the forward strand.
TGAGAGCAAAGAGCGAGGATTTTCAATCAGCGGCAGAAAGGCCAAAATTTTCGGTCCTTGACAATTTTCCTTTAAAAGAAATGGAAGGATGGAAGGAGGCAACAGAAAGGTATTTAACCATCAGCGAATTACGATAACCATCAACGAATTACGAATCTGTACGAATTTACGAATGTGAATATCAATCAACGAATTACGAATCCTACGAATTTGCGATTTATATTATTCGTAGATAAATTTGTATGCAGAAATTGAAAAGGCAAGATTTAATTTATCCAGAATTAAGTTATCAGATTATTGGTATCTTGTTTGAAGTTTATAATCAGCTTGGTTCGGGATATCATGAAAAATATTATCAAAAAGCAGTAGCTTTGCAATTGAAAAAGAATAAGATTTCTTTTAAAGAACAAGTTTACACTCCATTAACTTTTAAAGGAGAAATAATTGGTAAAAATTTTTTAGATTTTTTGATAGAAGATAAAGTTATATTAGAAATAAAAAAAGGAGATAGATTTTCAAAAAAACACATCGAACAAATTTTAAATTACTTAAAAACCACAAATCTTAACTTGGGAATTCTTGCAAATTTTGGTTCGAAAGATTTAAAATTTAAAAGAATCGTCAACATTTAGTATTCGTATATTCGTATTGATTAGTACATTCGTTGATTATTTATGAAATTACTTATTACTGGTGGTGCCGGGTTTATCGGCTCCAACTTCATTCATTATACTTTAAGCCATCACAAAAACGACAAGGTGGTGAATCTTGACAAACTTACTTATTGCGGGAATTTGGAAAATTTGCGCGATATTGAAAAAGACCCAAGACATAAATTTATTAAAGGAGACATTTGCAATGAAAAATTAGTTGAGAAAATTTTTCAGAAAGAAAAACCGGATTTTCTTTTAAACTTTGCCGCTGAAACTCATGTTGACAGGTCAATCAAAAATCCAAAAGCATTTATTAAAACTGATATTTTTGGAACGCACACTTTGCTTCAAACAGCAAAAACTTATGGAATTAAAAGATTTTTGCAAGTTTCAACAGACGAGGTTTACGGTTCAATTAAAAAAGGCAAATTTAAAGAGACAGACCCTTTAATGCCAAACAGTCCTTATTCGGCTTCAAAAGCCGGAGCAGATCTTTTGGTGCGGGCTTATTTTAAAACTTTCAATCTGCCGGTTTTGATTACCCGCTCTTCCAACAACTTTGGACCTTGCCAGTATCCGGAAAAATTAATTCCGCTTTTTATCACAAATCTTTTGCGCGGTAAAAAAGTTCCGCTTTACGGAACTGGGCTGAATATTCGCGATTGGATTTATGTCTTGGATAACTGCGCGGGAATTGATATAGTTTTAAGGAAAGGAGAAGTTGGCGAGATTTACAATATTGGCGGAGGAAATGAAAAAACAAATTTGGAGATTGCCAGAATTATTTTAAAGGAACTTGGGAAAGACGAGAGCTGGATTGAATATGTGAAAGACAGGCCGGGCCATGATTTCCGCTACGCTCTTGATACAGGGAAAATTAGAAAGCTTGGCTGGAAGCCAAAATACACTTTTGAAAAAGGAATAAAAGAAACTATTAATTGGTATAAAACGCACCAAGAATGGTGGAAAAAATTAATATAACCATCAACGAATTACGAATCCTTTACGAATGTGAAGTTAAGGGTAAATTAAGGGTAAATTAAGGGATTCGTACATTCGTAGATAAAATACTATGAAAGGAGTTATTCTTGCAGGGGGCAAGGGAACAAGATTGTTGCCTTGCACCAAAGTCACAAACAAGCACTTATTGCCGGTTTATAATAAGCCGATGATTTATTATCCGTTGAGAACATTGATCAGCGCCGGAATTAAAGACATTTTGATTGTTTCCGGAAAAGGCCATGCCGGAGATTTTTTGGAGCTTTTAAGTGATGGTCATGAATTTGGCGCCCGCCTCTCTTATGCGGTTCAAGAAGAAGCTGGCGGGATTGCCCAAGCTCTTGGTCTTGCAGAAGATTTTTCAGACAGAAAAAAGATTGTTGTTATTTTGGGAGACAATATTTTTGAAGATGATATCAAACCCTATGTTGAAAGTTTTCAAAAGCAAAAAAAGGGAGCGAAACTTTTTTTGAAAGAAGTTCCGGATCCTGAAAGATTTGGAGTGCCGGAGATAAAAAACGGAAAAATTGTGAAAGTTGAAGAAAAACCAAAAAAGCCAAAAAGCAATTTAGCGGTCACTGGACTTTATATGTACGACGGTCAGGTGTTTGATGTGATTAAAAAATTAAAACCATCTCAAAGAGGGGAGCTTGAAATTACCGATGTCAATAATTTTTACATAAAGCAGGGGACAGCAACTTTTGAAATTTTAAAAGGATTTTGGAGCGATGCCGGGCAGTTTGAATCACTGTTTCGAGCAGCGCAGTTTGTGAGAGAAAGAAAACTGTGATCAACGAATTTACGAACACGGATTTAAGGGTGATATTTAAGGGTGATTAAGGGTAGCCCTTCGACTGCGCTCAGGGACTAAGACCCTTCGATGCGGGTTTTGCCCTTACTCAGGGAATATTTATTTTTACACCCTGAGCTTGTCGAAGGGTTTAAATATTTTTTATGTCTCCAAAAATTTCAATAATAATTCCTACCTATAACAGCGAAAAATTTATCAAGAGAACTCTCCAAAGCGTTCTTAACCAAACCTACAAAGATTTTGAACTTATTATTGTAGATGATGGCTCTACTGACAACACCAAAGAAATAGTTGAGGAATTTCAAAAAAAAGATCCAAGAATTAAATATATTTGGGAGGAAAATTCAGGCGCTCCGGCAAGACCGAAAAATAGGGGCATTAAAGAATCAAAAGGAGAATATATTGCTTTTTTAGATCATGATGACGAATGGATGCCGGAAAAATTAGAAAGGCAATTAAACCTTTTTGAAAAAGAAAAAAATTCAAAATTGGGATTTGTCAGCTCTAATGGATTGGTTTTTAATGAAAAAGAAAATAAAACTTACGAGCATAAAATTGCAAAAAGGGGAGAGGTTTTTCAAGATCTTCTGGCGAATAATTTTATTTTAAGCTGCAGCAGTATTTTGGCAAAAAAGGAAGTTTTTGAAAGTGTTGGATTTTTTGATGAAAATTTGAAATTCAGCGATGATTGGGAGATGTGGATAAGAATTGCTCAAAAGTATGAATTTGATTTTGTTGATGAAGCATTGTTTAAATATTATTGGCACGGAGAAAATGTGATGAATAAATTAAAAGGAGAAGAAAAACTTAAGGAACATAAATATATTTTAGAAAAATATAAAAATTTTTATCAAAAATATCCAAGGGCTTACAGCGTGCGCTTGCGAAATATTGGTTCAATTTATCTTTTAAATAATAATCTAAAAGAAGCTAGAAGATACTTTGCAAAAGCAATAAAAGTTGCGCCTTTTTATCTACGAAGCTGGATGAATTTTATTTTATCTTTATTTGGAAAAAATTTTTATAAAAAAATTTTATACCGCAAAAGAAAAACAGTTGATAATTTTGTGCTGGATTTATGAATTCGTTGATAATGTAAATTCGTATTTAAGGGTGATTAAGGGTGATATTTAAGGGTTGCAATTATTTTATGCCAAAAATTTCAGTTATTATTCCAACTTACAACAGAAAAGATTTACTTCCAAGGGCTCTTCAAAGCGTTCTTAACCAAACCTACAAAGATTTTGAACTTATTATTGTAGATGATGGCTCTACTGACAACACCAAAGAAATAGTTGAGGAATTTCAAAAAAAAGATCCAAGAATTTTTTATTTAAGAAATGAAAAAAATAATGGCCAGGCAGCGGCAAGAAATCTTGGGATTAAATCAGCCAAAGGAGAATACATAGCTTTTCAAGACAGCGATGATGAGTGGTTGCCAGAGAAACTCGAAAAACAAAAGAAAGTTTTTGAACGAGGCCCGGAGGATTTAGGAGTGGTTTATACTTGGTTTTTAATTCAGGACGACGAGGAAAAGAAAATCTTGGAAATCCGAAAAAATTCTTATAAGGGAGACGTTTTTTTGGCAATGTTAAATACTCCTTTTTTGGGACTTTCTACTCTTTTAATTAAAAAAGAAGTTTTTCAAAAAGTAGGATTGTTTGATGAAAGCTTGCGAGCGTGCGAAGACGCAGATTTTTTTATAAGAGCAGCAAAAGAATATAAATTTGATTTTGTAGGTGAACCATTAGTGATTTACAATATTCATAAAAAAGGCCAGACAAAAGATGATGAACGGGCAAAGGGCTTTGTAAGGGTTTTTGAAAAATATCAGTCAATTTATAAAAGCCATCCTAAAATTTTAAGCAACCAGTTTAACCACATAGGAAGTCAATTTTTTAGAACGGGAGATAAAAAAACAGCAAGAGAATATTTTATCAAAAGCATTAAAGCCTATCCCAAAAACATTTCAAGTTATTTTTATTTTTTAATTTCTTTTTTTGGCGAAGGGTTTTACGAAAAAATTGCAAGATTAAAAAGAACAATCGATATATAGTTATACTTTTATGTCTTCAACAATAAGAAAAATACTCTTTTTTTATATTATATTTGCAATATTTAATTATTGGTATGTTTTTGTTTTTAACTGGTACGCTTGGTATGAAGAAATACCTTATTGGCAAATCAGAGTTTTAAAAGATGTGCTTTGGTATTTAGTAATGTTTTTAATTTTAACTTTTTGGCTCTTAAAGCCAGTGAAAGTTGGTATTAAACATTCTCACATAATAATTTCTTTTTTAGTTCTTTACATCTTAGTTTCTTTATTTAATGGTTTTTTTAATCCTTTATTTGATGTTGGAAAAGAATTAAGAGATGTTATTCAGTATAGTTTTATTCTCTTTTTTTTCCCATTAGCTATTGAAAGTAAAAAAGATCTCCGCACTTATAGCAAATTACTAATTTATAGCGGGATTCTTGTAGCAATAATTGGATTTTATCAATTTTTTTTCAGGCCGGTAAATCCTCTTTCTTATGGAACCATTACCCGCGCCGTTTCCACTCTTGGGGGACCAAATACCCTGGCTTTCTTTTTAGATTATGCAATACTGCTTACAATTTTATTAATATTAGACGGCGTTATTAGTAAAAAATACTGGTTAGTTTTAATTTTGTTTTTTTCTTGCCTCATGCTGACGAGTTCAGTAACAGCTATATTATCTCTTTTTGCAGGTTTTTTTCTTTTACTTTTTTTAAAAAAATACACATTAAAAATCCTTTCTATTGCGTTTGTTTTGCTTCTTATTATTGTTCCTGTTTTTTATTATTTTTTCATCCATAGCAACCAAGGCGAAATATTAAGCCAAATAATAATAAGCAAGGTGGGAAGCTTTAATTTGCGAAGCGCATCTATTCAAAATCAATTTTTTGAATATTTATCTAATTTAAAACCATGGGAACTTATAATAGGTTCAACTAGGGGAGAGCTTCCCCGATATGAAAATATGTATTTTACACTTTTTCAAAATAAGGGAATTTTAGTTTTATTGCTCTTCCTGTTTATTATTGGAGCATCTCTTAAAACAGGAATTGAAATGGTTTATCGTGCAAAAGATAATTTCACAAGGGCAATAATGACAACCTCAGTAACTTATGTATTTATGTTTTCTATTGGTATGTTAAACTTGCCCTTAATTACAATCTACCCAATTAATCTTTTTTTCTGGATATCTGTTTCAATCATTCTTTCAAAAAAAATTCAAAAAATTGTTACCTTGCCTGACAATTTAAATTATGAAAAAAATTAATCTTTATATTGACGGTTTATTTTTTGAATGTTCAGGAATTGGAAGATGCTACGAGCTTTTAATAAAAGAATTGCAAAAAAGAGAAGAAGTGGGAAAAATTTATACCGCCGTAAATATTGCTAAAAAAAAGAATTTTGAAGAAAAAATAAAAAACAGTCAGAAGGTTGTTCCGACTTACGTTGATTATAAATATTTCAGCCCTCAAGAATTTTTTTCAAAAGGAAAAATTTTAAAAGATCTTGAAAACAAAGTTGATCTTTTTCATTTTCTTCAAGTTAATCTTCCTTTGTATCTGCCAAAGAAATTTACAGTGACTATTCATGACCTTGAACCCCTTCAAAGAAAAAATGCTTTTTTAAAAAGAAATGTTTTTAAAATTTATTTTAAAAGGGCGCTTAAGATGTCAAAAAAAGTTATTACAATTTCCAATACTGTCAAGGAAGAAATTTTAAAAACTCAGCCGGAAGCTCAAGAAAAAATAACAGTAATTTATCCAACTATTGATCAAAAATTTTTAGAGGCAAAAAAAGAAAATAAAAGATTGGTTAGCGATAAATATGTTCTTTATGTTGGCAATAGAAAAAAACACAAAAATTTAGGAAACCTCATAAAAGCATTTAAAATAATAAAAGAAAAATATCCAAAATTAAAATTAGTAATTGCGGGAAATAAATTTGCTGAAAAAGACGAAGTTGATTTTTTAAAAAAAGATCTTCGTTTAGAAAATGAAATTTTAGAATTTGTTTCACCAAAAGATGAAGAAATTATTAATCTTTACTTTTATGCTGAAATTTTAGTTTTGCCTTCTTTTTATGAAGGATTTGGTTTAACTCCGCTTGAAGCAATAAGCTGTGGATGCCCGGCAATCACCTCAAACATTCCAGTTTTAAAAGAAATCTTGGGGGAAAAAATTGCCTGTTTTAATCCTTCTTCTGCTGAGGATATTGCAGAAAAAATAACAGCAGTTTTGGAAAACAAAGACAAAAGAGAAGAACTGCTTTTGGCAGGAAAAGAAAGATTAAAAAACTTTGATAAAGATAAAATTATAGAGGATTATTTAAAATGCTTTAAAGAAGTAATAAACAATGAAAATTCTTCAAATAAATAAATTATATTATCCCTGGATTGGAGGAGTTGAAAAAGTTGTTCAGGAAATTTCCGAAGGTCTCAATACGCGGATTAACGCGGATAATAATTCATCTGAGTTTGCATCACCAGATCCGTATGTATCAGCGTTAAATCCGCGTTCATCTGCGTCAGTGGAGGTACTGGTTTGCCAGCCAAAAGGAAAAGGCGAAATTGAAAATATAAATGATGTTAAAATTACAAGAGCTGGAAGCATAGGAATGTTTTTTGGAATGCCGGTTTCTTTTTCTTTTCCATTTTGGCTAAGGAAAAAAGCAAAAGAAGCTGATATTTTGCATTTTCATTCGCCATTTCCTTTGGGAGAACTGGCTTATCTTTTATTTTGCCCTAAAAATAAAAAAGTAGTTGTGACTTATCACAGTGATATTTTTCGCCAGAAAATTTTTCTAAAATTTTACAAACCATTTTTGATAAAATTTTTAGCAAGAGCAGATAAAATTTTGGTAACTTCGCCAAATCTTTTAGAAGACTCGCAATTTTTAAAAAAATTTAAAGAAAAGTGTGAAGTTGTGCCACTGTTTATAGACATTGATAAGTTTAATTCTCGTAAAGCAAAAAAAGTAAACTTTGAAAACCCAGCCAATAAAAAAATAGTTTTATTCGTTGGAAGATTAGTTTATTATAAAGGCGTTGATTATCTTATCGAAGCAATGAAAGAGATTGATGCCTTGCTTTTGATTGCTGGCGATGGACCGTTGAGAGAAGAATTAGAAGCAAAAGTTAAAGAATTAAAATTGGAAAATAAAATTATTTTTCTTGGCAAACTTTCAGACGAGGAAATAAAATATTGTTATCAAATATGCAATGTTTTTGTTTTGCCATCAATAGAAAAAACCGAAGCTTTTGGCCTTGTTCAGCTTGAAGCAATGCTTTCAGGAAAGCCGGTGGTAAACACAAACTTGCCAACAGGAGTTCCTTTTGTGAGTAAAGACAAAGAAACGGGATTTACTGTTGAGCCAAAAAACTCAAAAGCGCTTGCCAAAGCAATTAATGAAATTTTAAATAACCCTCAATTAGCGGAAAAGCTTGGGAGGCAGGGGATTGAGCGAGTAAACAAGCTTTTTTCCAAAGAAAAGAACTTAGCAAAAATTTTATCAATTTATAACCAACTTTTATATCGCCACAGTTAAATAGAACGAGATCGTTTCTCGTGCCATTAGGTAAGCTAGGGAAATGAAATTTTCATTGACTTTAAAGGGTAATTTGATAAAATAAATAAAATCATGTTAGTTAAGCTAAAAAACAAAAAAAATTCTTATTCTTTTACTCTTATTGAGCTTCTTGTTGTTATTAGTATTATTGTTATCCTTTCATCGGTTATAATGGTTGCAAGCGGTTCTTTTCAGGAGCAAGCCCGCGACAATAAAAGAAAAGAAGATCTTGCAGCATATCAAAACGCTCTTCAAATATATTACAGCGAACATAAAACATATCCTTCACTCACCTCTTGTTGCGCTCCGCAGTGCCTTCAAAGTTACCTTCAAAATGAACTTTCACCTTTGCCGCAAGACCCTCTTGATCCAAACTGCAGTGGGGGAAATTATGGCTATTATTATACCTCAGAAGATGGCAAAAACTACAAACTATATGCTAAATTAGAGAAAGATTTTGAAGCAATGAAAAATGATGGAGGGGTAGATGAAGCTACCTATGAAGTTTATTCAACATTTGGGAATCAGCTGGCAGTTACTTCTTATTTTGGCGGATTAACTAGTACTGCTTTGGAGTGCAGTGTGATCTCATCTGAAACTTGCGATTCTGAAGGCGGAGTAAATGTTCTTGGATTATCAGCTGCTACCAATGCCCATGCTAATATATCTCCATTGAATCAAAAAAATTGGTTAACGAACTGGTCTTCCAGGAAAGCAATTATTGTTGACAACACTCAAAACTCAAGCACTCTTACTGATTATCAAGTTTCAGTTGATACAACTAATGCTATTTACAATGAAACAGGTCTTGTTGGTTCTTGGCATATGAATGAAAACTCTGGCAACAATGTTTCAGATATGTCAGGCAATTCTAATAATGGTACTCTTGACTTTGGAAAAACTATTATTGAAAATTGCGAGAATACGTCAAATTGGTCAGGTAGTGAATATTCAATAGTTCAAGACAGTACTTTTGTGAAAGAAGGAAGTTATAATATTAAACTTATTACTACTACGAATAGTGATTACGAAGATTTTTTCTTAACATTTCCTAATTCTATCGATATGACAAATAAGTATTTAAATTTTTGGATTGTATCTAATGTTAATGTTCCTTATTTATGCATAGATCCACGTAATAGTAGCGGATCTAGAATGAATTGTTGGAAATCCATAAACTTAACCGCTAACGTTCCATATTTTTTTAGCGGAGATATGAATACTAATACTTATAAAAACGATATTAAATCAATTCAATTTTTTACTAACCCAAGCGATCCTTATCCAATTGAATTTAAAATAGATGCTATTTCAAATTCAAACACTAATAGTGGTCCTACTTGGACTACTGGTAAATTTGGTTCAGCATTGAATTTTGATGGGGCAGATA
>DAOSAR010000014.1:0-2172 GCA_035360455.1 Candidatus Pacearchaeota archaeon
TAGTCCCTGAGCGTAAGTCGAAGGGCTACATTTTATACCCCTTGTCTTTTATAGCAAGAGCGATCCCATCTATAATCCCCTTTGCAACAGGAGGAATTAATTTTACTTTTCCTTTCCTAATAATTAATTTTATAAAACCGAAAATCTGGCTGTCCTTTAAGAAAAACTTAAAAGCTTCCTCGCCTTTTTTATATCTTTTGATTATTAAAAAATCATTCCTTACCATATAATACACTTTTTTTTCTGGAAAATCTTTAGTTGAGCTTTCTAATTTATGATAAATTTTTGCCTCTTCTGGAACATAAATATTTAAATAGCCGGCCTTTTTTATTCTCTCGCAAAGATCCCGGTCCTCTCCATAGCAAAAATAAATTTCGTCAAACAGTCCGATTTTTTTTAAAACCTCAACCTTGATTAATAAGCATGCTCCTGAAAGAGTGTCAACTTCAGAAATTTTGTGAAAATTTTCATATTTTTGAATTTGCACTTTATTTTTATCTGAATAAAGCCGTATATCAGGACCCACAGCTCCGGCTTTTTTATTTTTCTCTCCAACCTCAACAAGCTTTGTTAAAAAATCCGGCTCAACAACAGTATCATTGTTTAATAATAAAATATAATCGCTCTTTCCTTCCTCAATCACTTTTTTCATTGCCGCATTGTTTCCGCCGGCAAAACCTAAATTTTCTTTGTTTTTAATTAAGCGAATATAATCTTTGTATCTTTCTTCCAAAATATCAGCGTCATTTCCTTTTGAAGCATTGTCAACAACAATCACTTCATAATTTGGATAAGTGATTTTTTTTAAAGATTCAAGACACTCAATGGTGTCATTTAAACCGTTCCAGTTTAAAATTATAATTGAAACTCTTGGAGGCATATTTATTTTTTGACAGTAGTAGTCCCTGAGCGCAGTCGAAGGGTCTTAGCCCCTGAGTTTATCGAAGGGCTACATTGCTTGGAAAATACCCTTCGACAAGCTCAGGGTATAAAGATGTTCTCTCAGGGTATAAAAATCAATATTCCCTGGTAACATAAAAATATTCCCTGAGTAAGGGCAAAGCCCGCATCGAAGGGTCTTAGTCCCTGAGCCCAGTCGAAGGGTCACCTTATTTGTCATCACAAATATTTTTAATAATTATTTTTGTATAAAATTCTTTTTGGTTTTTCATTGTCAAAATTTCCCCTCAAGCCATCAAGATAAATATTTATTTCAAACTTTATTCTTCGAAATTTATTATCATCATATATTAAATTGCCTATCATCGACTTTATCGATTGTAAAATATCTTTTAGCAGTTCAAAATAAAAATTAAATTTGTTTGTAGAATATTTTTTCCCAATCCAAATTAAATTTCTTCTGCCATAGTAGCTAAGCCAAAGTTTATCATAAGGGAATCTTAAAGATTTTTTACCCAAAAATTTTTTTTCAACACCAGGGTTTTTATGAGCGGCTTCTTTGTGAACTATTACGCTGTCAGGAATTAAAAGAATTTTTCCAACTTGTCTTAATCTAATGCAATACTCTACATCATCATAGTGAATAAAGAATTCTTTTTTTGGATAACCGATTTTCTGAATAGCTTTCTTTTGCACTAAAATTCCCACAAAAGAAGAATGGTCTATTTCAATAAATGGCTCTTTAATTCTTTTTTCATCAAACGGTTTTACAACTTCCTTAAGAATATTCTCAAAATTAAAATATCCCCTGTGGGGCTGAAGAACCTGACCGTCTTTTCCAACTTTCAAGCAAGCTAAAGCACTTACACCTTCAAGCTTAAAATACTTGCTTAATTTTTCAAGAGCATCTTTTTTTGGCTCGGAATCGTCGTCCATTAACCATAGCCAATCATATCCTTTTTCATATCCCCTTTTAACACCTTCATAAAAACCGCCGGCACCGCCGGTATTTTCTGACAACCTTACATAATCAATTTTAGAATTATCTAAATAACCCCGCTCTTTTAAAAATTCAGGCGTGCCATCGGTAGAAGCATTGTCAATTAAAATAATAGAATTTAAGGGATAGGCTTGGTTTAAAAGAGCATCTAAACATTCTTTTAAGAGTTCTTTTCTGTTAAAACTTACAACAACTGCCGCTATTTTTTCTTTTTTATTTTCCTCTTCCATAGGTAATTTTAGTGTATTGTTGTTATCGCGAGTCCAACTACC
>DAOSAR010000014.1:2272-10025 GCA_035360455.1 Candidatus Pacearchaeota archaeon
CGCTCCTCGCAATGACAAAAGAAAATTAATTAATTTTCTTAAATAAATCTAAACTGTTTTTTACTGCTTCGTCCATATTGTAATATTTATATTCAGCTAAACGACCGACAAAATAAATATTTTGTTTTTTTAGCTTTTCTGCCTCTTTTGAATATTTTTGAAAAAGCTTTTTATTTTTTTCATCTAAAACCGGATAAGCCATAAAACCTTCGCTTCCCGGATATTCAATAGCAATAGTAGTTTTTGGACTTTCTTGCTGAGTTAATTTCTTAAACTCAGTAATTCTTGTAAAATCATAATTATTTGGATAATTAACCACCGCCACTGGCTGATAACTTTCTTGATTTAATGTTTGAAAATCAAATTTTAAACAACGATAGTGAAGTTTGCCAAATTTATAATTAAAAAATTCATCAATTGGTCCAGTATAAAATATTATATTATGTTTAATTTTGTTTTTAATATCTTTAAAATCTGTATTTAACTGAATGGTAATATTCTTATTTTTAAGCATTTTTTCAAACATTTTTGTGTAGCCATCTTTTGGCATGCCCTGGTATTTATCTTGAAAATACCTATCATCGCGGGAAATTACAACCGGCACTCTTGCCGTAACAAACGGGTCTATTTCTTCCGGCTTTAACCCCCATTGTTTTTCGTTGTAGTGCAAAAATATTTTTTCATAAACAAAATCTGCCAAAAACTTTAAATCTTTGTCTTTTGTTTTTTTAAGATCAAGAATTGGAATTTTTTTATTGTAACCAAATTTTTGAATTAATTTTTCTTCTAATTTTTGAGCAAGTTTTAAAGGAAAAAGTTCGTAAAGGGTGTTTAAATTAAAAGGGATTGGTACAAGATTTCCATCAATTAAACCCAAAACTTTGTGCTGGTAATAAAACCAGTCGGTGAACTGCGAGAGATAATCCCAAACTTCTTTATCATTTGTGTGAAAAATGTGAGGACCGTATTTATGCGCTAAAATGCCGTTTTCATTCTTATAATCATAACAATTTCCGCCAATATGATCTCTTTTTTCAATAATTAAAACTTCATTTCCCTTTGAAGCAAATCTTTCGGCCAAAGTAATTCCAGTAATTCCAGCTCCAATAATTAAGATTTTATTTGATTTTTTCATATTCTAATTTTCCTTTTAAAATATTTATTCCTTTCTTTTTTAGGGTAAAAAACATCGAAACTGTTACAAAAATTTCTGTTATAAGCCAGGAAATAGAAACTCCAATTTGTTTTAAAAACGGAATTAAAAGAAAAGAAAGTGACAAGCTTAAAATTGCTGCTGAGCTTAATATTTTTAAAAACGAACTTTTCATATTAAAAGTAAGCATTGTTTGAATACCAAAAATATTACTAAGGGCAATAATAAAAGGTATAAATGATAAAATTCTCAAGGGAAGAATCGACTGCTGATACTGATCGCCCAAGATTATTTTAACAATAAGTGGAGATAAGATAAAAATTAACAAGGATACTAGAAAAGTTGTTCCTCCAATAAATTTAGTTAATTTTTGTAAAAAAACCAGAGCTTTTTCTTTTGACTCGGAAACAAGTTTGCTTAAATATGGATAAATTGTTTGCGAAATTGGACTTATTAAGCCTTCTACCGCTTTTATAATTTTCTCTGCTCCTGAATAATAACCGACAATGGTATTATTGGTAAATAGTCCCAAAATAAAAGTATTGCTTGTAGTATATAAACTTGTAGCTATATTCGAAATAAATATATGCCAGCCTTCTTTTAGTTGATGTTTAATGCTTTCAATTTTGGGGAATACAAATTTTACTTTGAAATTTTTAAAGATAACTATTAAACTGATAATGCCAGCAACTAACGAACCTAACGAATTTATTATAGCAACATTAAGGTAATCGGATTCTTTGTGAACAAAGATAAAAATGCAAACAGTAAAAATTCCCCTAGCAACAATGTTTAAAATTGTTATCCATTTCATCTTTTCAACTCCCTGAAAAAACCATACAGGAAAGAGAATATTGCCTATAACCATTCCAAAAGTAAAGATATAGATAAGCCAATCTTGTCCAAATTTCGGCACAGAAAGCAAAACTAATCCCAAAACAACAAAGCTTAATATTCCCAAGAGAATTTTTACTGTCATTACCGAAGAAAATATCTCTGAAACTTTTTCTTTGTCGTCTCTATAAATAGATACTTCCCTTGTTGCAGACAGGCCAAACCCATAATCTGTTATCATTATAAAATAACCGATAAATGCTTGAGCAAAGGAAATTAAACCGTATTTTTCAGGACCTAAAACTCTTACAAGATAAGGAAGAGTAATTAATGGTAAAATATAGTTTAGGGCCTGAAGAATTGAAAGCGAAAGAAAATTGCCGGTTAGCCTTTTTCTTGTCGGCGAACCGGTCAAAACTTTTCTCCAATATTTCAAATCAAAAAATTCTTTCATATTTTCTTTTTCATTTGTGCTAAGTAAAGAAAACTTTGAATCCACTTTTCTTTACTACCGCACTCAAGCCATTCGCCATCTGTTTCTAAACCAAAAATTTCTTTACCGTCCTTAATCATATCTTGCAAGGCAAAAGCTAAGCCAATTTCGCCATTATGAGGGGCTTCTTTCCTTAGATAATAAAATACTTCTGGCGTTAGAACATATTTTCCAACAAGGGCAAAATTTGAAGGCGGATTTTTTTCTGGCTTTTCTACAATATCGGTGATTTTTGCCAATCTACCATTAATCCCGCTAATTTTTGGGACACCGTAAGAAGAGAGTTCTTTTTTTGGTTTTTTGTAAAGGCAAATTAATGGTTTTTGAATTTTTTTAAAAGTTCTGACAAGCTGTTCAGCCATTAAAGGACCATTTCCATTAAGAGAAACATCATCGCCAAAAAGAACTAAAAATGGTTTTTTGCCAACTAATTTCTCTGTTCTTAAAATAGCGTCGCCATCGCCACGCGGTTCTCTTTGGATAACATAATTATAATTTATTTGAGGAATACTATTTAAATCTTCAATCGCTTTTTCTTTTTTGCGTTTCTTTAAAAGGTCTAAAATATCTTCATCGTAATTAAAGTATTTTTTCAATATTTCTTTTTTGTCGGGAGAAACAACAAAAATAATTTTTTTTATGCCGGCCTGGAGAGTTTCCTCAACGATATATTGTAGAACTGGCTTTTCCAGTAAAGGAAAAAATTCTTTTGGGACTACTTTTGATAAGGGTAAAAATCGAGTGCCAAGACCAGCTATAGGTATAACTGCAGTGTCAACTTGCATAAAAATTTTTGATTTTTACTTTATTATCTTTTCAACCTCTTTTATTTTTTCTTTTAAAGTTTTTTGATCTTTTGCTTCGACAATCAATCTTAGAAGTGGTTCGGTATTCGATGGTCTTATTAAAAACCACCAATCTCCAAAATCAATTTTTGTGCCGTCGAGACGAGAAATTTTGCAATTTTTGTCTCTAAAATGTTCTTCTATCTTTTTAATTGTTCCCTTCTTGTCTTCAATCTCAAAGTTAATCTCGCCCGAATAAGCGTATTTTTGAAAAGGCTTGATAATTTTTGAAAAGTGCTGTTTTTGAAAAGAAATTTCCTCGATTATTTTAAACAAAACAAAAAACGGTGTTTCGCAAAAATGATTTTCTCTAAAATAATAATGGCCAGAAAGCTCTCCACCAAAAATAATATTTTCTTGGCGCATCGTGGCTTTAACAAAAGAATGGCCAACTCGTGAAGGAATTGGGATTCCTTTATTTTCTTTAATCACTTCTGGAACAATTTTGCTAGAACGAACATCATATAAAATTTTCTCGCCTGGTTTTTCTCTTAAAATAATTTTTGCCATAAGAGCGGTAATTAAATCTCCAGAAATTGCTTTCCCTTTTTCATCAACAAAAATAACCCTGTCGCCATCCCCATCAAAGCCAACTCCAAAATCAGCTTTTCTTTTTAAAACTTCTTTTTGAAGATAAACTAAATTTTCTTTTACTAAGGGATCGGGATTATGATTTGGAAAATGACCGTCAAGATCAGAAAACAAATGGTAAAATTTTATTTTTTTAATTTTTGTTGCGATTTTTGGAATTAACGTGCTAGAAACAGCGTTAGCAGTATCAACAACAATTTTCAGAGAGGAAACTTTTTGAGAATCTAGGAATTTTAAATTGAATTTAATGTATTCGTTAAGAATATTTTTTCTGCTCTCAGTGCCTGGTTTTCGTTTCTTAAAGTTGTCAAGGAGAATCATTTTTTTAATTTCTTCAATGCCAGTATCACCAGAAATTGGAATAGCTTCTTCTCGAACTAATTTAAAACCATTATATTCTGGAGGGTTATGAGAAGCAGTGATCATTATTCCCCCATCAGCTTTCAAAAAATTAACCCCAAAATAAAACATTGGGGTACTGGAAAGGCCAATATCAATAACGTTGCTTCCTTGAAGTTTAAGTCCATTTTTAACTGCTTTTGCCAAGGAAGCAGATGAAAGCCGATTGTCTCTGCCAACAATAATTGTGAGAGGTGTTCTTTTATTGTTTTTTAAAAATTCTGAAAAAGCTTGGCCAATTTTAAAAGCAGTTTTTGTATCAAAATCTTTTTTATAAATTCCTCGAATATCGTAGGCCTTAAAAATTTCAGGATTCATAAAATTAAAATCAAAATGCAAAAATAAAAAATTTACTTTTGCATTTGATGTTTGCTAACTAAATTCTATTTTACTTTTTTACCACTTTAAAGTCAACCAATTTTTTAACTTTTGTTATCTATTTTTTTTAATTTTAATCATATTTTAACCTCCCATTTTTATGATATTCTATTTCTTTAGATACTCTACTTTATAAATAATTCTTTAGTTTCTTTAATACTTTCTATTTTAGTTTCTTTAATGCTTTCTATTCCCTTAATTTTCCAATAAATTCCATTATATCATAACTTTTCCACGATCGTGAGAAAGTTATGATATTTCAATTTCTTCAATTAAAAACAACCTTACATATTCATCTAATTGATTTTCCTGAACAAATTTTTCTATCTCCCCTTTTACATCGTACGGTGATACCCAAATACTCTTTTGGAAAAGCACAAATCCAAAACCTTGCAATCTTTCTCTTAAAAAATCTCTCCATTTTCTTTTATTTTCTGGAATATCGAAAGTAATCATTAACCACTTTCCATCTTTTCTTTTCTTGAGTTTAAAATTCTTTTCTTCAATAAATTTTAATCGAGCTTTTAGAGCTTTGTTCTTCCCTTTTGGAGTTAATAATATTCCTTTTTTCCCTTCTAAGTTTTTAATTTTTATATATCCTTTTTTCTTTAAATAATTTACAAAATGATAAAAATGTTTTTTCCTGTATTCTCTTTCATATTTTTTTCGTAACCATTTATAGTCTGGCGAAGCGCTCTCTAAAAAAGACCGCGGAGCAGTATTTAACTCGCTATTTACATCTTCTACAAATTCATATATTTCCAAGAGAGTTTTATCAGTTATTGGCAACTTTAATTTCATAATTTTCAAATTATCTCAAATTTTAAATTAAAGAATTCTTATTTTTTATTATATCATATTTTTTCCACGATCGTATAAAAGTTATGATATTTAAGGTGGAAGTTTATAATTTTGGGAAAAGGACTAGTTTGGAAAAAATTTAAAATTTTAGAGAAAAAACGAAAAAGAAAAAGTAAAGGATATAAAATAAAAAAACAGTGAGAAAGTTAAACAAAGAAGTTATTAAGCTATTTTAAATTCTTAAATATAGAAAGTGAATAAATATCCAATAAGACAAAAAAGAAGAAGTGGCGGTAAGGCTGGCATTGGCTTTTTGTCAAGTTTTAAAAATAACCAATAAGAAAAAACAAGGCCGAGAAGAGAAAAAATAGCGATAATTAAACTCCTCTCTAGGCCTTCAAAAATTACCGAAGAAGACAGCATTAGGGGGAAAATAATATCTCCTCCTCCAAGAATTAAAAAATTTTCCTTTTCATCTCCTAATTTTATTTCTGTGATCTTTTTTTGAAAATTATTAAAAGTTGAAGGGATAATAATTCCAAGAAGTGCTCTGGAATCAACCATGCTTTTAGCTACTTTTTGAGTTAGGTTTAATTTGTAAACAGCGATAAAATCGTATATTGCTACAAAAGAAAATAGATAAATTATAAAAAGAGGAGAAAGAGAAATTCCTACCATGCTTCCTATACCAGCTATTCCTAAAATTAAAAGAAGGTTATGGATCCAAACAAAAGAAAACCTAAACCAGGCAAAAATTAAACAGGTAAGGATTGGTAAAGAAATATATATTGGAAACCAATTTTCTAAAAATATTTCTCCCCCTAAAATTACAACCAAAAGAAAAATTAATTTAAAAAATATATTTTGTCCTTTCTTAAATTTAAGAATTAATAAAAGCAAAATAACAACTAAAGAAAAAGTGATGAAAAAATTTAAAAGAGAGAAATTAGATGGCGATATTTTTATAATCCTCTCGCCTCTTTTGAACAATTGGCTTGATATTTTTTGATCTGCCAATATTCCTAAAATTTGAGCTAAAAAAAACCAGAAACTTTCAAATAAAATTGTTTTTTTCATTTTAAATTTACCTTAATAAATCTATTGTTCGCCACATACTTTCTCTTGAAGTAGTCAACAAGAGTACATTATTAGTTATTGCCCAATCAATTGAAAGATCGGGTGCCGGAAAATTGGTATAACGAATAGGAACGTCTTTATAACGAGGATCAGTACAATTTAAAAATTCTGGAGAGGCTTTTGCTCCTCTCTTCCATAGAGTGTGAACTTTTAAAAAGTCATCAGGCAAAACTTTTTCCCAATCATTCATTGCTGTTCTGACAACCCCAACTTTTCCGTCTTTAATTTTAAAAGCAATCCCTAAACGATTTCTTCTTTCTTGAACAAAAAGTTCTTCTTGAGAATAAAGATATAGATTGTAAGTCTCGAGATTATTTTTCACTTCATCTGGAGGGTGAAGATCAAGACCTTCAAATAATTGAGAAATGGTCAAAAGTTGTCCTTGATAATAAGGAATAATTTCAATGAAGGTTTCTGGAGGGTATTCTTTCTTAAATTTTTCATCAAGAAGAGCAATAAAAACATCGGAATTAAGAGCGCTTAATTCTATTTTTTCTGAAACTCCAAAACTGATAGGAGGCAAAGGAGGTTTGCAAACATCGTCACTTTCGCAAAGATCCACTCCCTCTCCTTCAATAACTATACATTGTTCTCCTCGACATTCCTTATGAGTCGGAACAGAGGGTGTAAGAGGAAGATTAGAAACTTTTGCTTCTGGTAAAGCAGGAAGAACGGAAGGAGTAGAAGATTCTGGCTGCCATTTAAAAAAAAAGAAAATAAGACCACCAATTACTGCTAAAAAAGAAGCTAAAACAACTATGCCTGGCAAAAAATTTTCTTTTATCGGTTTTTTAAAAGAGGGCTCGAGAGAAGAAATTTCTGATGGTTGTGAAGGAATTTCTGATGGAATTTTTGACAATGCTGGCGGATGCAATTCTTCTTGCGGCAAGGTAAAAGTTTTAGAACTTTCTAATTCGCTTTGAAGCCTTTTTTTTACTTCTTCTCTTTTTTGAAAAGAAACTTCTTGAGGTTTTTCTTCGAAAATTTCTTTTTTTTTCTCTTCTAAAACTTGTTTTTCTAATTTCTTTACTTCAAGCTCTTTTTTCTTTTCTAATCTCTCTTTAAGCCTTGAAATCTCTTCTTGAATTTTTGCTAATTCCTCTTTTTCTTTTTCTAATTTCG
>DAOSAR010000015.1:0-9797 GCA_035360455.1 Candidatus Pacearchaeota archaeon
TATCTTTTGAATAATTTATTTCAATTTTAAAATCAAAAAAAACTTTCTTTTCTTTTAAAAGTTCTTTTACAGATTTTTCAACTATTTTTTTTACTTCTTCTTTTACCACTTTTTAACGCTTATTATTTAATTTCTGTTAAAATATCATTCTAATTAACCAAGTAGGAAGAATATTTACTATTGGAATTCTTTCAATAAAAAAAGGAATAATTAAAGCCTTAAAAGAAAAGCCAGTTACTATTTTAAAAAAAATAATATATATAATTTCAAGAGGTACGCAAATAATTTCACTTACCACAGGAAATGGAATTAAAAAATCTAAAATTTCTATTATTGCGGAGAAAAAAAACAAAACTATACCTCCGGGAGATAAAAGAAGTCCTGGAGGTATTTTTGGCCACCAACCACCTCCTTTCTTTTTTGCTTTTCCTTTTGTTTCTTCTTGTTTCGGCGTTTCTTTTCTTTGTTCTTCTTTTTGTTTTTGAGATTCTTCTTTCTTTTCTTCTTGTTTTGCTTCTTCTTGTTTTGATTTTTCTTGTTTACTTTCTTCCTGATTTGATTGTTTTTGATTAGAATTTTCTTCAGCCATTTTTTTTAATATTTTTTTAATTATAGCATAAAAAATAAAGTAAAAAAATAATTAAAAAATTTTCCAATTTTTTCTTTCCCCCTCTTGACAAAAATGAAAATATTTGTTATTATTAAAATATCAAGAAAATGGTTTTCTTGATAAATTGTTCTTTAAAACTTAAAATAAAGGAGGATTAAAAATGAGCATACTGATAGGTTTAATTATTGTATTCGGAATTCCAATTGTCGGTTTTTTAGTGGTATATTTTTATTTAGCGCCACGAAATTTATTTTTCACATTTGTTACAGAAGGAACCTGTAAAATAATTCTGAAAGGAAGATCTTTTCATAAAATTCTTATCCAGTATAAAGGCCATACTTTAGATAAGGATTTTAATGTTATTGAAGGTGAAGAACGGCATCTTCTTGGAGGATTAAGATATTATGGGATTTGGCCTCTTTGCGATGTAGCAATATACCCATTTGGATGGACCAATATGACAATAGAGGGAAAAATTGAAAAACATCCTAAAAAAATAATAGACTATGTTCTATTAAAGGATGATGTTTATTGGGCAGAAATTGAAAATGCAGAAGATATTAATCTTCTTCCTTTGTTTATTGGAGTTACATACACTATTAGGATATGTAATCCCTACAAAGCAAAATTTAATGTTCAAAATTGGTTAGAAACGGTTTTAAACCAAACCATACCTGTTATTAGAGATATCATTACTAAAGATAGCTACGAAAACTGGATAAAACAGATGAATGATATTGGAAATATTATTTTTAAAGAAGCGGAAAATATAATTTCCGATATCAGAGAAAAATACGGCGTAGAAATAAGTCGTATTCAAATTAGAAACATTGACCCTCCTAAAGAAATAAGAGATAAAACTCTTGCTTCTTATTTAGCTGAACAGAAAAAAAGGGCAAAAATTATTGAAGCTGAAGCTGAAGAGGAAAGAATAAAAAAAGTATATAACGCTATTCGAGAAATTCCTGATGGCATTAGTATCAGAACGCTTGAAGCATTGGAAAAAAGTCCTGAAAAAGGAAATAAGGTTATTATTCCCATTCCAGGAGTGTTAGACAAAATTGGTAATAAGTTCTTAGAAAAAAAATAATTAAAATTAAAGGTTGGATTTTATCCAACCTTTTTTTATTTAAATTTTTAAAATAAATATTAAATTGGTTCACCTCTAGGATTTCCTTCTGGATTTAAAGGAGTTCCTCTATTTTCTTCTCCTTGTCTATCTTTTGACTCTTCATCGGGTTGAGGAGAAGGTTGATCGGATTTGGATTTAGAAAAAGTCCATTCTTCTTCGTCCGTTCGTTTAGGAAAAAAACTATCATATTCCCATCCAGGAGAATTAAAAAGGTCTTCATCATCAGGTTGAGGAGGAGATGGAGGAGATGGAGGAGGTGGAGGAGGTAGAGAAGGTAAATTTATTAAACTAACACCCGGACCAGCAGTAAGATATTTGTATAAACGAGGATTGTGCTCTTGTAAATATTTCCCTGGATCTACTCTTATATCTATCATATCTTGAAAACGACCTTCTAACGCGTTGACAGCTGCTAATCCTTTCTTTTCAATAAGTTCTCTTATATGATTACCTGTTGCTGTATCTATCATTGCATCTAAAACATCAATATCTTCTAAGGCAGCATTTGCTATATTTCCATAATCAGCTGGCTTCATTCTACTAACTATATTTCTAACTCTTTCGCTATTTCTATCCCTAATTATAAGTTCATTTTCTCTATTTTCATCAGTTATATCCTCTTTAATTAAATGAGGAGCTGCTTTTTCGATGGTTCCATGAATATTCCATTGCCTTCCTTGATTAATTAAATCTCTAATTTCTTGTTGAGAAACATTAAATCTTTCTATTAAATCATCTAAATTACCATCTTTTATTGCTGCATTTAAAACTCCAATTTTTTCAGCAGCAGTAGTAACTCTATGATAATTAGAAGCTTGAGCAGCTGATCCCAATCCCTCGTTTGCTCTTTGAATATTATTTGCTATATTTTTTTCTGTTTCAATATTACCACTGCCTAATGCCCCCCCTACGGTGCGTCTTAAATGGTAATAAGGAGCATTTAATGTTCTTTTTGCCCAACCTGCAAAACCTGTTTCTCCTTCTCCCCATCTGGGTCTTGTTTCCCAATTAGTCATTCTTTCTTGCATTCCTGGTGTTATAAGCGTCTCTCTTGCTTTTGCTATTGTCCTTCCCGCTACATAACCTGCAGCACCGGTTACTGCTCCGGTTGCTCCAATTGCTGCTCCGGTTGCAAGCCCAGAAACAGTTCTACTCCCCCAATTACTTACCCTATTCCCCGCGGAAATTATCATATTTGACCCCATAGCATTAATTGATAAAGTTGCTGTTAACGCTATATACATAAAAACCATTGACACTATATAAGGTAAAAGGTCGTTCATTGTTTTAGCTAACCATGTATCAGAATCATATTCTACTACTGATGCTCCTTGTCGTCTCTCTACCTCCTGTTGACCGGTTAGATTCTCAGATACTCTTACCGACGTTTCTTTAGTGTCAAACTTAATTCCTATTAAATCACCCTTAGTAGCTGCTGACATTACCGCTCCTGATAAATAAAGAAAAAAAGCAGCAACTAACCCAATAAAACACCAAGAAAGAAAAAAATTAAGCCATTTTGAAAAAAATTGTTTTGTGGCTGGTAAAATATAAGCAACAAACGCTAAAGGAGATAAAATTACCGCTGTCCAAATTGCTACATACCGCGCTAAAAAAATAATAGCAAAAATTAAAAACAAAAAACCAGAAATAAGAAAATAGAAAAATATAATTATTGTTGAAATAAGAGGATTTAGATAAAAAAATTCCACATTTCCACTTTCTGTTGCTTTACCCATTACTGTTCTCCATCCATCACCTGTGTCCCCAGCAGATTTTTTTAATGCGTCTGCATAAATATCTAATGACCCTGTAAAATCTTTAAGAAAAAAATCCATCAAAATATTTGCCGCGTCTACAACTAAACCCATAATTACTGGAGAAAAATTAATAAGTAAAGCAATAACTATTAAAATAGGTAAGGTTTTTTTATATTGGTATTCTTTAATTCCTAAAATAGTAGCTAGAGCAATAACAACTAAAAAAACAACAATTGCCATATTTGCCAAATCTTTTGTTAGGTTCCAGCCAAGATTAATAATAGAATTATCTAATCTTGTATATGAAAAAGTAATAATTTTTCTATTTATAGCTGCCTTTAAAAATGTCATAGAAAGCTGAACCCAATACCATGCAATATTAGTTAAAACGTAAAAAAGAGAAGCAACTAAAGAAATAATAATTTGACCTACGGTAGCGCTAGCCCATTTAAGTGCTGATTTTCCAAAAAAATATAAGCCTGCACCCGCTGCCGCAGCTGTGCCTACTATCCCTATAATTGTTAAAATGCCAACAGCATTCGATTTTGATGGAAACAATCCTGACAAAAGAAAAAAGATTAAAAATAAAATTATTTTTTTATTTTTATTTTTTGATGAAAAAAAATTTTTAAGTTTTTTTATTTGTCCTTTCATATTTTGTTTTTTCTTAATAGAATTATATCACTAAAAATTATTTTTTGAAAGACAAATTATAATAATTAAGGTATAGGAATTTGAATATGAATATGATTGCCTTCAGGATTTACCCACGCATTTTTGTTGCATTTTAACGCTGCGCTTTTAAGATATGGAAGACTTTTTTCATCTCCAAAATCCACAGCATAAGATTTACCTTTATATTTTCCATCCTTATATCCATAATGATATGACGTACAACTATGTTGGCATCCATCTCCTCCTTTTTGACAACAGTTTAAACCACAAGATGGAGATGACCAAACCTTACAACCTCCAGCTTTAATATGACTATCACTAATTGAAGAAATTACTCCTATATAAGAAAGATTTTTTTCTTTTTGTATTTTATTTAATTCTTGTCTCATACACGACAAAAAGGATTTTAATTCTGGAGAAGCATCGCTTACCTGTAGGTCTATTTTGTATTGATATTGCCAGTCTTCCATATCATATCCGTAAACAGGTTGATCAGTTTCTTCTTCCTCTTCTACTTGATTTTGCTGATCTTGATTTTGCTGATCTTGCTGATCTTGATTTTGTTGATTTTGGGAAATAGAAGGCTGAGGAGAATACTCATATCCCCATGGCCTTGGAACTACTACTGGGCTTTCTACTAAATCTACTTGCCTTTGAGTCGGAGAAGACGAAGGAGCAGAAAAAGGACTCGGGGATTGAATATTTTCCTCAACTATTGGACAATTAATTTTATACCAACCCTCTTTAAGCCCTGTCCACTCTCCTACGCCTATAGCTAAAAAAAACAGATTAATAGTAAGCCAAGAACAATAAACTATTAAAAGCCCGATAATTACTGCTTTAAACAAACTTTTAGTTTCATTTATTGTTTTTGGATTAAAAGAAATAATTAATTTTAATCCCCCAATGGCTATTAATAATCCTGCAAATATTAAAGCCGGTGGCAAATAATGATTATCAGAAGAAGGAATCAGAAGAAACTTTATAATATTATCAATAAGATTAAAAAAATGGCAAAATTGGCAATGAGGTTCATTTTCTCCGCCACATGGAATTAAACCTTCTCCTTTTACAAAAATAGGAATTAATAAAAAAATAAAAATAAATAATAAAAATTTTTTTTGTTCTTTTGTTTTCATAACATTTCACCTGCAAGAATCGTTATATAATCAATTTTTACCTTTCGCTCACATTTATATGGTTGCGGACAATTTATTTCAACTAAAGCATCATATTGAGCTAAATTGCTTTCTTGATCGTTTATAAAAGCTTTAGCCTTTACATCATCACCTATTTTTCTTAAAAACACAAGAATAATTTTGCCCTCTTTTTTAAAAGACAATGGACTAAAGGGTAGATTTACAAGACTCATACTTGTGCCATATTCTCCCTCATATTCTTCTTCTATATCACTTTCGTTTCCAGAAAATCCTTCATTAAAATTATAATATTTATATAATGTTAGCTTCCATTTATCCTCTTGTGGAAGAGATAAATAATCAGGTAATCCAATTAGGTTATTTTCTGATGATGGAGATACATATTTAACGGCTAAGAGAGAACCAATATTAAAGCCTAAATTTTCTTCAGTAAGGTCAGGATTTACATCTAAAATTTTATATCTGCCTTCAAAATTTTTCTCAGAAAAAGCAAAAGCTCCATACCCTCCACTTTCCCCTTCTTCGTTTAAAAAATATATACGAGTATATTCTTTATTTATTTCATTAGTGCTTTTACCAGCCATACATTTTATTCCTATATCTTCTTTAATTTTTCTTAGTTCTTCAACTTTCTCTTCTAAATTTTTAATATCATTTTCAGAAAAATTTCCAGATTGAATTGTTTTTTTTCTATTTTCTATATCTTCAATAAGAGTTGGTATACTGCTAAAATTAACTTCTTCTTTGCATAAATATATACCAGGAGAAGCTTCAAAAACAAAATCGACTGGCGGAGTAATATCAGTTTTTACAATTTGAGGATTAAGAGTATTTAAAAGAATAACAGAAATAAACAAAATTACAAGACCGACTATTGCATTTAAAATTTGATCTTTTGCATCTTTTATTTTTTCCGGATTACCAAAAGATGTAAAGTATTTAAAACCTGCATACACTATCATTCCCAAGGCAACAATTCCCGATACCCCTAAAGCGAAATAAAAAATATAAACCACATATTTTGGCAAAGTCACTTCATTTGTTATTTTATACCCCAATATTTCCGGATAATTAACCTCTAGTCTTATTGCCTCAGTAAAAAAACCGAAGAAAAGAAAAAACAGACTTATTAAAAAAAACAAAAAATATTTTCTTTTCATTTTAATTCTATTTATATTTTATTTTACAATTTTATTATTTCTTCCACAATACTTATTATTTCATTTGCTATTTCTATTATTGTATTTCCCTCTGAATTTATATCGTCGTATAATGTCAAAATTCCATCTGAACCCTCCATAGGGCAAGGATTTCCACCATCGCATTTTAAAGGAGCGCATTGAAAATAATCATGGCCTCCTCCTTCTCCCTCGTCTAAAGACCTAGTAGAACCCTTGCAATGACCAACGCATTTTGTATAAACATCAGACCAACATTTGTCAGGAAGTTTATAAAAATTTTCTAAATCTGGAGTTAATTTATCAATTTCATCTTTTAATTCTATTAATTTATTTTTTAATTTTTCAGAAAGTTCATATCTTTTTTCTAAATTATTTTTTTGTTTTTCTAACTCTTTTATTCTTTCTGTTTCTTTTCCTGCTGGATCTCCCTTTTCGCTTTTATATTTTTCAACAGCCTCAATTTCTTTTTCGAGATATTCTTTTCCTTTTTTTAGATTATAATTTTCTAAATCAAAAACATCTATTTCTTTCTCTGTTCTATTTCTATAATAAACAATCTCATTTAAATTAGATGAAAGAAAATCCTGATAAATTTTTATTTCTGAATAATTAGGACAAGGTTGTTCAGGAGAACCAGAATAGCAATAAGGAGCTTTACATACTCCACTTCCTCTAAAATAATTTTCTTTTACTAAACACATTGGCTCAGTATAAGAACAATCACAATTTGAAGTCGCTATGTTTATTGAGTCAATTGATTCTTTTATTCTATTAGTTCCTTCTATTAATTCTTTTACGCTTGAAGCAATTTCTGTAATTCTCCATAAAACATTGCTATAAAAAACTGTTTCTGAAGATGGAGTATTTGAAACAATCTGATTAAATATTATTTCATCTGGAGATGTTCTTCTTAACGTGACAATTTCGGGATTTATTGTTTTTAAAATTATATATGATGAAAGCAATAAAATTATGCCTACAAAAACCTGAATTATTCTTTTTTTTGTATCTTCTAATTTTTTAGGGTTTCCCATTGATGATTTATATTTAAACCCTAAAAAAATAAGAACTAAAAAAGCAATAATGCCAACAACAGCAATTGAAAAATTAAAAATATATTTAACATAATCCGGTAAAAGAGTGCTTGTTGTTGGTTTTAAACCATAAATTTCTGGATAATTAACTTCTAAACTTCTTTCTTGAGCAAAACAAAAATTAAAACTAAATAAGGACAAACTAATAATAATTTGAGGGAAATTTTTTATTTTTTTAAACATCATTTATCGTTGAGAGCAATAAAAATTGATTTTATGACGACATTTAACAAGACTCTCATCGTTTAATTCTTTAGATTTTCGAGCTAAACAATTATTAAGACATTTTTTATAATCTTTTTCTAAATAACATTCTTGCAGACAATCATTAAACGGATATTGTTCCATGCAACACAACTCAATTCTTTTATTTTCCTCATAAGAATAACCTAAAGCCCTCTCACAAGTAAGCAATACATCCGGGTGCTCTATTGTAGAACAAACAGACATATAATATTTAATTTTTTGAAGATCAGAAAGAATATTAGGCACAACATCATCAATTAAAGGATTTATTCCTAAAACCTCTAAAGTTTCATCTTGTTGATCTTTTTTTTCATTAACAACTAATTCAAATTGTTTATAAAGATCTTGAATTATTTTTAATTGATCATCAATTTTTTTTGTAGGGCAAGGCTCATTAATGCTTTGATGTTCTGCCTTACAACATGTTTTACATTTAGGATCGCAACACCAACAAATAGAATAACAACCCTTTCTACCATCTGACTCGCTTCTTGAGGAACATTGGCTAATTAAGGCATGCATTTGATTTATAGCATTCATTAATAATTCATCTAATTCAACGAGTTCTTCTAAACGAAACACAATTTTATTTCCAATTCTTAATGTTCTATCAATTATTTCTCCAACAGGCACTTCATAAGAAACTGCTTTTTCTTGAGGAATTACAACAGGCTCTACTGATATTCCTTCTTTATCTGTTTCAAAGGGGATAGGAACTGATTTCAAAATATTTCCGCCAATAATACATAAAAAACTTGCCCAATCAACTGTTTTTTCTCCTTTTTCATTTTTATAAGCAATATTTACATCATCAAAAAGTTTTATTTGAAAAGGATTAGAATATTCATCTTTTCTGTTATAAAATTCTGCTAAACTATCTTTTAAATCATAAGGGCAATAATCTATAAAATCTCTTACTCTTCTTAATCTATTTATTTCATAATTTAATTCTTTTATTTGATTTAAAGAAATTTCTTTTTCTTTTTTTAGTTTTTCAAGTTCTTCTAAATCTTTTTTATATTCATTCTCTATCTGAGGCCTGACAGATTTGCAAGGATCAGAACTTTTTCCAGGTTTTGAAAAACAACCTGTTCCATATTCACAATCATTATGAGCAGGATTATTCATTTCAGGAGAAGGAGGATCAAGCGGATGAGGACAGCAATGTACTGCTCCTCCTTCCACAGACGAATAACAAGTACATCGATCTGAATAATTATTTAAATTTTCACTTTGTTTTTTTAAATTTTCTGCTATTTTTAAAGTGTTATTCGCATTATCTTTAATAATTTGCATTCTCGGCTTTTTTTTATTCTGATTTGGCTCAATATCTGAAATATAATTTTCAAGAATTTTCGCCTCTATAATTCTTCCGAAAGGCAATTCTACATGGATAGAAGAAAAATCTTTTTTAAGTTCGGGGGTAGGAACAGTTTCTTTTTGGATAAAAGTTATATCAGAAGGATTAAAATTTTTAAAAATAACAAACTGAGGATCTAAAACATTTAAAATAAGAAAAGAGCAAAAGAGAATTAAAAGGCCTATAATAGCGCCTGATATTTGTTCTTTTGCAGAAATTATTGATTCAGGTTTCCCCATAGAAAATAAATATTTGAGTCCCCCAACAATTAAAGAACCTAAAGTAATAATTCCAGCAATCCATAAAAATAAATAATAAAAATATTTAATATATAAAGCAAGTTGTTCTTCTTTAGGTGCTGTATTTATAAAATCTTGAGGAGGAGGAATATTTAAAGGGCTAGTAAAAGGAAGACGGGGATAATTAATTTCTAATGCAAAAACAATATTTGTAGAAAATAAAAAAAAGAATAAAAGAAAGGAAAATATTATTTTATATTTAAAATTTTTTTTCATTTTTTATTCTAAAAACCGGATTCAAGCGCTCTTTTGGCTTCTTTTATTTTCTTTAATTCTTCAG
>DAOSAR010000016.1:0-9332 GCA_035360455.1 Candidatus Pacearchaeota archaeon
GCACAGTCTTTAGCTCCGGAGGCTAACGCTTTATCCAATTAAGCTATGGGGACAAGTTTTTTATCCCAAAATACAGAATAGCTATAGCTAAAATTATTTTTCTGCCACGACAAAAAAATTTGAGTTGGGAATGTTTGATTTTTTCTTTTTGCTTCCAACTAAAATTTCTCCATCTTTTATTATATTAAAACTTGCTTTTCTAATCAATTTTTTTAATTCTCTTTTTGTAAAACAATGGAAATAGCAATTTTCAACACCCTGCCATTCCATTAAAATATCCTTAAAATCTAATTCTAGCTTTCCGGGAGCGACTGGGAAGGTTTTTCTCAAATCTTTGCCAAATAACTTTGATGCGCTATATTCAAAAATAAGCCTCCTCGTTTTGCTTTTTTGCCAAAGGTTCCAAACTGTTATAATTAAAATTCCTCCTTTTTTTAAAACTCTTCTTGCTTCTGTTAAAACTTTTAAACGGAGCTCATTTGATGGAATGTGGTGTAAAAGAGCAATTGCATAAACTTTATCAAAAAATTCATTTGGAAACGGCAGAGAAATAGCATCAGCTAATTTAAAATTTCCCTCAGGATATTTTTCTTTTGCAATATTAATTAATGCTTCACAATTATCTATGCCAAAGTACTCTACTTTTTTTCCTTTAAAAACTTCATAAAATCTTCCATTGCCACATCCCAAATCCAAAACCTTATCTCCAGGTTGAAGATAATTATCAAACAAAAAATTCATTTCTTTCCAAGTAAATTGACGAGCTCTTGAAAATTGCTCTGCGCCTTCGTTATAATCATCTCTTACCTTTTTTATTAAATAATTAGCAAAATCTATGTCCATAACACCAGAAGAAATTTTAATTCAAGAATTAATAAAAAGTAAAGTAAAAACTCCTGATGAACTTGCTCGTTTAAAAAGAAAAATATCAAAAGAATACAAAGTGTCTTCAATCTCTAATATTGAGCTTCTACAAGCTTATCATAATTTAGTTAAAAAAGGAAAAATAGAAAAGAATGAAGTTGTTGAAAAACTCCTTGTAAAAAGAAAAATTCGTTCGCTTTCAGGAATAGTGGCTGTTTCAGTATTAACAAAACCCTATCCCTGCCCTGGCCATTGTATTTATTGCCCTCAAGTAAAAGGTTTTCCAAAAAGCTATTTGCCAGGCGAACCGGCCGCAGAAAGAGCAAAAAGATTAAATTTCGATCCTTATCTTCAAGTTCAAAAAAGATTAGAAATGCTTGAAAATGAAGGACACAATACCGATAAAATCGAACTTCGAATTATTGGAGGAAGTTTTTCTAGCTACCCAAGAGATTACAAAGAATGGTTTTTAGAAGAGTGTTTCAGAGCGGCAAACGAATTTAATAAAAATCCCAAATCCCAAAATAATACCACGAGATTGCTTCGCTCCGCTCGCAATGACCTTAAAAAGGCCCAAAAGAAAAATGAAACTGCTAAACATCGTATTGTTGGCGCTTCTATTGAAACAAGGCCTGATTTAATAGATACATCAGAGATTCAACAATTAAGAAAGCTTGGTATAACTTTAGTTGAACTTGGAGTTCAAACAATATTTGATGATATTTTAAAAATTTGTCAAAGAGGTCATGGAGTTCAAGAAACTATTAAGGCAACAAAACTTTTAAAAGATGCTGGTTTTAAGGTTCTCTATCAAATGATGCCAAATTTGCCAGGTGCAACGCCAGAAAGAGATTTAGCTGCGTTTAAAGAAATCTTTGAAAATCCCGATTTTAAACCTGATTGGCTCAAAATTTATCCTTGCCTTGTTTTAAAAGAAGCACCTCTTTATAAGTTATGGAAAGAAGGAAAATATAAATCTTATTCTGATGAAGAATTAATAGAACTTCTTTGCGAAATTAAAAAAATGGTACCTTATTGGGTAAGAATTGCTCGCCTCTTTCGTGACATTCCAAGTCCGGAAATCCAAGGAGGATCAAAAATTTCAAACTTAAGAGAGGTTGTATTGGAACGATTAAAAGAAGAAGGACAAAGATGTAAATGTATTCGTTGTCGGGAAGTTAAAGAAAATTATGATCCAAAAGAGAAAATTTACTTAAAGAGAGAAGATTATGAAGCTTCTCAAGGAAAAGAAATCTTTTTAAGTTTTGAAAATAAAGAGCGAACAAAGCTTTTTGCTTTTTTAAGATTGCGCATTCCATCTGAAGTTTTTTCAAAAGAAAAACACTTTATTCCCTGTCTTAAAGATTCTGCAGTTATAAGAGAAATCCATACTTACGGACTTCTTGTGCCTATTTCTAAAAAACTTTTAGCTCCCCAACATCAAGGATTAGGAAAAAAATTAGTTAGGGAAGCGGAAAAAATTGTCTACACTGAGTTTAATCGAAGTGCTGAAAAAGAATTTGGCCTAAAAAAAATCGCCGTAATCTCCGGAGTTGGAGTGCGAGATTACTGGCGAAAATTAGGCTATCGATGTCAAAATACCTATATGGTAAAAAAATTAAATTTGAGATAGGTTTTATTTAATTTTTTCTTTAAACTCTTTTAAAATTTCTGCAGCTAAATCTTTTCCACCAAGACCAAAAGCCAATCCTCCTGCTAAGGCAATCATTCCAATTAATCCATAAATTAGAGCTCTTATAATATCAGGAGTAATTCCTAATTGCAAGAGAATGGCTAAAATTGCCACAATCCAAATTGTCCAACGAATTCCAACTCCTAAAAACTTTGAATAACTTAATTTAGCCTTTTCAGCTGAAACAAGAACAATACGGTAAGAAAAATCAGCAACAAAAACTGCTGCTATAAATATTAAACCAGCGATAATAATGTTAGGCAAATATTCTACTACTCTTCCCAAAAATTCACTAAATTGAGGCAACCCTACTATTTCAAAAGCAATCATTAAAAAGATAATTATAAAGCACCATTTAATAACCTCTCCAAAAAACTTTGAAGCATCAAGATGAATTTCTGCCTTAGCAAAAGCTTCTTCCCAACCCATTCGTTTTAAAGCCTGGTTAAGCTTTATCTTATTTAAAAGAGTTTTTACAAGCTGTCCTATTCCATCGGAAACTAACCAGCCGACTAAAGCCACTAAAATAGCGATTAAAAATCTAATAAGGGGACTGAATTGTTCAATTCCCTGCCAAAAAGTATTAACATCAATTGGCATAGTTTAAAATTTTAAATTTTTAATTGCCGAATCCCACGAAGTGGGGCGGCGTGAAATGAGGTAAAACCTCATTGATTTTTAATTTTTAAACGTTTAAAATTCGACCTTTACTTGAATTTCTGCTTTGAATATAATATAGTATAAAAGATTGGTAAAAAATATACAAGAGGAATATTATTAAGCTCTAATTTCTAAATAAATCCCAATTTTTAAAATATCAAAATTTATAAAAACTCAAAATCTTAAAAGAACTCAAAGTTCAAAGTTAAAAACCTTTTAAGTTTAGAATTTAGAGTTTAGAGTTTTCTTAAATAGAGCGGGGTAGAGAAGGAGTATCTCGTGGGTCCCATAAGCCCAAGACCCTGGTGCAAATCCAGGCCCCGCGAAAGTTTTTTCTTATTGTCGGGGAGTAGATTGGCGTCTAAGGTCGTCTCATAAGCGATCAACGTGGGTTCGATTCCCACCCCCGACAATGAATTTATTTGTCTTTGGACCCATGGTGTAGCCCGGCTTAACACATCCCCCTGTCACGGGGAAGATCAGGGGTTCAAATCCCCTTGGGTCCGCTTTTTATTTGGGGCCGATAGCTCAGCTGGTAGAGCACCCGCCTTGCACGCGGGAGGTCAGGAGTTCGAGCCTCCTTCGGTCCAAAGAATTTTCAAAATAAAATAAAAACTACGAGAAAATTTCTCGTAGTTTTTAATTTCGAGCTCCAAGAATACTGCGTATTATTTTACGTGAAGTCCCGTTTTGACGGGACGAAACGTGGCAGATGAAGGGAAACTCCGTAGGAGGCAAACTTCAACGAACCGCCGAATTCACAAAGTGAATTCGAGCTCGAAACCAAAACTGATTGAAAGTATGGAATCCTTTTCATGTTTTGGTTTCGGAAGATCTAAAGAAACGGCTTGCCCGTGTCTTTAAGGGATGCTCAAAGAAAGCAAAGCTTTCTTTTCGCCGAATTCACAAAGTGAATTCGAGCTCGAAACCAAAACTGAACTATCCAAATATTTTTCTTAAACTCTTCAAAAAAATTACAAGATCAAAAATAAATGATTGGTGTTTAATATAATAAAGGTCATATTGAAATTTTTCTTTTGCTTCTTCGGTTGAGGTTGATGGAGGAAGATTAAGTTGGGCCCAGCCAGTAAGTCCTGGTTTGGCTTTATATCTTAGAAAATAAAAAGGGATTTCTTTTTCAAACTTTTCAGCTAATTTTTTCCATTCTGGCCGAGGTCCAACAAAGCTAAGATCTCCTTTTAAAATATTCAAAAGTTGAGGAAGTTCATCAAGATGAGTAGCACGGAGAAATTTGCCAACTCTTGTAATTTCTTTTTTATTTTTCTCTCTCCATAAATCGGTTTCTTCTCTTTTCGAGGAATACATTGAACGAAATTTATAAGAACGAAAAAACTTTCTATTCTTCCCTACTCTTTCTTGAATAAAAAAAACCGGGCCGGGCGAATCAATTTTAATTGCTATTGCAATAAAAGGATAAAAAATTGCTAAAATTAAGAGGCCTAAAACTGAAAAGATGATATCAAAAATTCTTTTTAAAACAACATATGATTTATTTTCTTCCTTGGAAAAATCTTCAAGATATCTAACATCGTTTAAGGCAGATAAAGGCACTTTTTGAGTAGTTCTTTCGTAAAAATTAGTAAAACTTTCGATTTCGATCTTTTGAAATAAAGAAGCCTCCTTAAAATTTTCTACCTTATCGGCAAAAACCACTTTCTGAATTTTTTCTTTTTCTATAATTTTTAAAATTTCTGAAGTGCTATTAAAGTTTTGAATGCAAATTAATTGATAAGGAAAAGAAGCTTTTTGAAGAGTAAAGATTAAATTTTGAAGTTCTGGATGACTGCCCAAGATTAGAATTTTTTCTTTTCCTTTTTGATCTTTCAATAAAAAGTCAAACAATCTTCTCCATCCAAAAAATAATAAGCTAAAAATTACTATCTCTAAAATAAAGATAGCTTTTGGAGAAACTGGCAAATTAGGCTGGAGATAAAAATATAGTGCTCCCGAAAGGAGTGAAAGAAAAATAAAAATTGAAAAAAAGCGGAAAAAATCGACACTTCCTACTTTTAATTTTAAAGAATAAAAATCAAGCATCCATAAAAAAAACAACCAAATTAAAAAAAGCCAGGAAAAATAAAAAAAGAATTCTCTGAGTGAAGGAGAAATAGGAAAACCAGGAGGCAATCCTTGATATCTAATAAGAAGAGTAAAAAAAAGAGAAATGTATAGGAAAAAAACATCGCCAATGAAAAGCAAAATTCTATTTTTAGTTTCAATTTTCATAAAGATATTTCATTTAACAGTTTCCCGCCTATTTTTTCCCATCTATAATTTTCTTCAATAAATTTCTTTGCTTCTTTCCCTATTTTTTCTCTCTTTTTTTGATCAAGCATTAATTCTATGATTTTTTCTTTCCAAAGTCGAGGAGAAAAAGAATCAATCAACTCAAAATGTTTTCCAGGCTCAGCACCAGAAACTCCCCTTATTGAAACTTTCGAGCTTACAACTGTCTTTCCTAGGGCCATCGCTTCGAGAACTTTATTTTGAATTCCGGCGCCAAAACGTAAGGGAGAAACAATTATTTTTGATTTTTCTAAAATATCATAAGGGTTTTTAAGATAACCAGTTACTTTAATATTTTCATTTTCTTTTTCAAGATTTTTTATTTTTTTTGTTGGATCTGCCCCTATTATATAAAACTTTAAATTGCGAAATTGAAAATTTTTGCAAATTGCAGGAAAGATTTCTTTAGCAAAAAAAATCGCTGCGTCTTGATTTGGTTGAGTATCCATTTTTCCAAAAAAAGAAATAATATCCTCTTCGAGATTTGAATGCGAATATTGAATTAATTCTTCTTTTACTCCATTTGGTATAACTGCAACATTAAATACTGATTGATTTATATTTGATAATAGGTAATTTTTGTCAAATTCAGATGAAATTAAAATTTTTTTAAATTTATTACTTTCTATAATTTTCTTTTCAAAATTTTTTAATCGTGGAATTTCTATCTTGTAAATTAACTGCCAAAAAAGATTTTTTGACCACTTTTTGGCTTCAGAATAATTCAGAGAAATTGAATCAATTAAATCAATCACCGCTGGAAACTGATTTTTAGTTTTTAACTGATAGTTATAGATAGCTGTCCTTAAGGTAGAAAAATACAAAAAATTGTAATTTTGATAATTTTTTTGCAACCAACTCATTAGATCTTTGGAGTAATAATAATGAACTTGTAAAGGAAATTTTGAAAAAAGCCCTAAAAAAGCATTTTTATATTCTTTTGCTTTTGAATGATGAAAATAAATGATTTCTTTGAAAATTTTTTCTTCTTTTAAGTTTTTAACATTTATTTCTTCTTTTTTGTTCTCGACCAAAGTCAAAAGAGAAAGATCGTATTCTTTTTTTAATAGTTTTGCAAAATTTAATATTCGAAGATTATACCCTCCTTTTTCTTCTGGCCAGGGAAAACGATAAGAAATCATTAAAAGTTTTTTTGGCATAGTAAGTTAATTAGTGAAATAAATTCTTTTGTTGATTTTTCCCAACTAAATTTTTTTGCCTGGATAAGCGCTCTTTTTTGCATTTCTTGATAAAAATTATTATCTTTAAATAATTTTTCAATGTCGTTAGAAAAACTAGAATAATCATCGGGACTGTGCATAATCCCTCCATCCCCTACCACTTCTGGCAAAGAAGAAGTATTGGAAGTTAAAACTGGTAAACCTGACTGCATTGCTTCCAATACCGGCAAACCAAATCCTTCATAAAAAGATGGAAATAAAAATATTTTTCCTAAATTATAAATAAAAGGTAAATCTTCTTCTTCTACAAATTCGAGATGATAAATATTTTTTTGCTTTTGAATTTCTCTTATTAATTCTTCTGCTCCACTATAACCGCTTTCTCCCACCAAAACAAATTTCATTTGAGGAAGCAACTTTGCAATTTCTATAATTCCCTTTATATTTTTTCTTTTTTCAATTCGTCCTACATATAAAATAAATTCTTCTGGCAAGGAATATTTCTGGCGAATATTTGCAATTAAAACATCGTTTGCTAAACTTCTTGGTTTAAATTTTTCATCAGCTGCTAGATAGATTACTTTAATTTTATTAGCTGAGTTTATTAATTTTTGTTGAGTAAAATAGTATTTTAAAATATCTTTTTTTGAATTTTCTGAAACAGTTAAAATTAAATCGGATTTTTTTGCTGATTTGGGTAAAATTATATCAAGATATAAAAAACGATAAATAAAGCTTTTGTATTCCTTCTCGATTTTATGTGAAAGATCGTGAATGGTAATAATATTTTTTGAAGAAGTTTTCCTTAATGGTAAATAATGGTTTGGATTAAAAAAAATATCAATTTTATATTTTTTTAAAAGCTGAGGGAGAATAAATTCTTGCCAATAAAAATTGTAAATTTTACCTCGGAAAATTGAATTTTTTCCAGTGGCGATAACTTTATAACCAGCTTGCTGAAATTTTGGCAAACCTTCATAAGAAAATAAGAAATATTGATTTTGTTTATCAAGTTTTGTAAGCCATTCTAAAAATCCCAAAAGGTACCTTCCAATACCGCTCATCCTTCTTTCAATAACACGTGCATCAATAGCAATTTTCATAAAATAAAAAAACAGGATTGTCCTCCTGCTCTTTATGTGGGCGCATCCTGACTCGAACAGGAGACCTCCCCTCACTAAAATTTATGGACGGTATAGGATTCGAACCTATAACCTCATGGATGTAAACCATGCGCTCTAACCATTGAGCTAACCGTCCTTATTTAGTGAAGGGCGTTCTAACCAACTGAGCTACGCGTCCACTTTTTATATGCCCAGGGAGGGATTTGAACCCTCACGCCATTGCTGGCACGGCCCCTCAAACCGTTGCGTATGCCAATTCCGCCACCTGGGCACAGTTTTGGTTCCAGACTTCCTGTAAGACAACAGCTAAACTGTTTTCTTACGTCGCTGCGTTCCTATCTTTCTGGAACCAAAACATTCGGCATAAATGCCTCATACGGTTTTGATTCCAGACTTATTTTATTTTACTGTTTCAGATTTTAATTTTTTTCTAATTTTACTCTCACTTTCTTTTCTTAGGAAATAAAGCTTTGCCCTTCTTGCTTTTCCTTTTTTAATTACTTCTATTTTTTCAATCAAAGGACTATGCAATGGATATGTTTTTTCAACCCCAACTCCATCTAGAATCGCTCTTACTGTAAAAGTAGCACTCATTCCTTTCCCATGCTTTTGAGAAATTAAAATTCCCTCGAATATTTGAGACTTTTTCTTTGCTTCGCCAAAAATTTTCTCATGAACCCTAATCGTATCGCCAGGTCTCATGTCGGGCAAATCTTTTTTAAGTTGATCGCTTTGATAATCCATATTTTTAAAAAAAGCATACAAAAAGTATACCTTATTTTTAAAATAATGTCTATGGTGGGCGCGAGCCGACTCGAACGGCTGACCTCGTCGATGTCAACGACGCACTCTAACCAACTGAGCTACGCGCCCAAAATTTTAATCCATTCCACCCTTCCATAATCTCAGTTTTAATTTAAAACTTTGAGCATCTTTTGGAACCTCAAAAATTTGAGTTAATTCTTTTTTAATGCCCGGATTAATATTTTGAAGAAAATCTTGAGATTCTTGTGGTAACCAATAATCAAATTCTATATTCTCCAAATTGCTATATTCACGATTTTGATCGTCAATAAGAACTATTTCGCCTATGCTCTGTACTTCCTTGCCAATATTTTCTATCTCAAATTTTACTTCAAGAAATTTTCCTGTCGTTGTTTTGTCTTGAATTTTTTGAAGTTCCTCTTTGTCTTTTGGCGGATATAACATCTCAGAGGTTTTTAAAACATCTCCCCTATCTTTAATCTCTAAAATTTGGCATTTAATATTTCCTTTTTGACTTTCTTTCCCTAAAACGCATTCTATTTGACTTTGGGAAAGCTTATCCATCAGGGCAAAAATTCCAAATAAAAGCAAAAAAAAGATACCTACCCCCACAAAACCGCCAACTATTCCCTGCCAGAAACTTTTTGAAATTTTTGGTGTTTTTTCTTCAGTCATATATGGATTGCGCACGGCAGGGCTCGAACCTGCGACCCCCACTTTATAAGAGTGGTGCTACTA
>DAOSAR010000017.1:0-8813 GCA_035360455.1 Candidatus Pacearchaeota archaeon
TTTTTATTTTATCTTTTTGCCTCTTTGTGAACTGTGTGCTTTTTACAAGAAGGACAAAATTTTTTAAATTCCAATTTTCTCTCAACTGATATTGAATTTTTATAAGTAAAATAATTAATTTTCTTACAATCTTGACATTGAAGTTTTATTAATTTTTGCTTTTTCTTTGCCATAACTTTATTAATTTAGAATTAAAAAGTTAATCTATAAATTAAGGGAGCCTGAAAGCGGATTTGCACCGCTGACCTCGTCTTTACCAAAGACGTGCTCTGCTACCTGAGCTATTCAGGCAGGAAAACGTAAAATTTCTAATTTTTTAATTTCTAATTTTAAAACCTTCGTTGTTTAAAAATTTGTCATTAAAAACTAAAAATTGATTATTGGAATTTGGAATTTATTCTTTTGGGTAGGGAGGGATTTGCACCCCCGAAGGCCGAAGCCACGTGGTTTACAGCCACGCCCGTTTGACTACTCTGGAACCTACCCTTTAATAATCTTTTAAAGCCTGAGGCCGGATTTGAACCGACAACCTACTGTTTACAAAACAGTTGCTCTACCATTGAGCTACTCAGGCAAAAAAGAAAACCTATTTTTCAATATTGTTTTCTTTTTTTTGCTTTCGTTGCCGTCGAGAAAAATGAATTCTTTGCTTTCTAATTTTGTCGAGTTGGGCAGTTAAGGAATTATCAAGTTTCAAAATCCAAAGTCTTATTCTGTGAAGATTTTTTTCTTGCCAACGATTAAAGCTTTCTTTAAATTTCTTTTGAAAATTATTGTATTTTTTTTTAATCCGGAAAGAAAATGTATCTTCTTTTGAAACAGTTTCTGGCTCAAAATCTGCTAATAAAGGAAAGTTGCGTAAAAATAAAAAAATTATCCCAAATATTGAGAACCAAAAAACAATTTGGCAAATAAAAATAACAGTCATAAAGCACGAATATACACTAATTTATTCGCGAATAAATTAGGAGAAATTAGTAAATTAAATTTCCATCCTGTAAAATTCCTCCACTTTAATATTTTCTCCTAATTTCATTACTGCTTCATCAATAAACTGTTTAATAGTTTTTTTAATATCCTTAATATAAACTTGATTTAAAAGTTCTTCTACGTCTTTTGGATTCATTGCCGCAATCTGCATTGCTAAATTATGAACCAAATCTTGAAAAATTTCGTTTCTCTCTACAAAATCACTTTCGCAAGAAACCTTTACCATTGCGCCAATTTTTTTATTTTGGTGAAGATAAACACCAATAATTCCTTCTTTTGTTTGCCTTTCTTTTTTCTTTTCTACAACCTCAGCTCCTTTTTTCTTTAATATTTCTTGAGCTTTTTCCAAATCTCCATTTGCTTCCTCTAGAGCTTTTTTACATTCTTGGATAGAAATATTCGTCAACTGACGAAGTTTTTTAATTTGATCAATATTTGCTGCCATAATTTTTAAAAAATTCCAAGCTCCAATTACCAATACCCAATCAAGCCATAATTGTGAAAATTCTAAAAATATAATATTAGAATTTGGAACTTGGTTATTGATTTTTAGTTTTTAGTGCTTCTTTTACTTTGTTTAAAATGTATTTTAATGAAGATATTGCATCATCATTTGCTAGAATTGGATAATTTACTGACGTTGGATCGCCATTTGTATCACAAATTCCAACTATCGGAATTCCTTTCATATTTGCTTCTTTTACAGCTAAATGCTCTTCAGCGACATCTACTACAAAAAGTAAATCTGGTAAACGAGTAAGGTTTTTTAATCCTCCTAATTTTCTTTCCATTTTTTCAATTTTTTGATTAATCTTAATTCTCTCTTTCTTTTTATATTTTTCTAACTCCCCTTTTTCTTTTTTTGCTTCTATTTCTTTTAAATATTCTATTCTTTTTGAGATTGTTTCAAAATTAGTTAAGGTTCCTCCAAGCCATCTTTCAATTACGTAGGGCATTTTTAATTCTTCAGCTAATTCTTTAATTAGATTTTTTGCTGAAATCTTTGTTCCAACAAAAAGAATTAGAGAATTTTTTTCTTTTGCTGATTTTAAAAAATCTAATGCTTTTTCTAAATATTCTTTTGTCTTTAAAAAATCAATAATATCAATGCCATTTCTTTTCCCATAAATAAATGGCTTCATTTTTGGGTGCATCTTAGAATGGTGATGACCAAAATGAAGACCTGCTTCAAACATCTCTTGAATCTCTTTGTCTTTTGGCAAATTGTCTTCTTTTTTTATTTTTTCTATTTTCTCTATTTTTTCTATTTTCTTCTCTGCCTCATTTTCTGTTTTTTTAATAGATTTTTCTTCTGCCATAAAAATAATATAATACAAAAATTGCATTCTTTCTGCAATTTCTTTTAAAAATCATTTTTTATTTAATAAAGAAAATATATCAAAAAACCTTGCAAATGTCAAAAAAAAGAGTATAATATTATTCAAATGATACGAACAAACTATCCGAATAGTCATGATTCGGATAATACTTTTATGCAAAAAAAGATTCATCCAACATATTTTAAAGATGCTGTTCAGCGTTGCGCCTGTGGTGCTGTTTTTCATATTCCCTCAACTCAAAAAGAAACAATGGTTGAAATTTGTTCCCAGTGCCATCCATTTTACACTGGTAAAACAAAAATTGTTGATGCTACTGGTCAGGTAGAAAAATTTAAAGAAAGAGCAACAAAGGCAGAGCAGTTAAAAAAGCAGAAAAAAGATAAAAAGAAAGAAAAGACAAAAAAGAAAAAGAAGAAATAATGAAAAAGGACGAAGATCTTGAAAAATTAAAAGAAGAATATAATGATTTACAAAGAAAGCTCAGTAATCCTGAGCTTTCTTTGCGAGGAGAAGAATATGGTAAGCTTTCAAAACGCTTTGTTTTCCTTCAACAATTAATTGAAAAAATAAATAGAAAAGAAATCATTGAAAAAAATATTAAGGAAAACGAAGAAATTTTAGAAGGAAAAGAAAATGAAGGAGAATTAAAAATATTAGCTAAAGAAGAAATTGAAACCTTAAAAAAAGAAAAAGAAACAATTGAAAAAGAAATAGAAACGTTCCTTAAAGATGATGAAAAAAATCAATCTTCTCAAAATGAAGTAATAATGGAAATAAGAGCAGGAGTCGGAGGCGAAGAAGCTGC
Source organism: Candidatus Pacearchaeota archaeon (assembly GCA_035360455.1). GTDB lineage: Bacteria > Patescibacteriota > Minisyncoccia > Minisyncoccales > DAOPTN01. The sequence goes on from DAOSAR010000017.1 coordinate 3,136, forward strand.
TCTTTTTGCCAAAGAGCTTTTTGAGATGTATCAAAAATTCTGCCAAAAAAAAGGTTGGAGTTTAAATGTTCTTTCTTCGCATCCAACTGATCTTGGGGGCTTTAAAGAAATTTCTTTCGAAATTAAGGGAAATGGTTGTGAAGATTTAAAATATGAAAGCGGAGTTCATCGGGTTCAAAGAGTTCCCGAAACTGAAAAAATGGGAAGAATTCATACTTCAACCGTTTCGGTAGCAGTGCTTGAAAAGCCAAAAGAAAAAGAAATTGAAATCAAACCTCAGGATTTGCGAATCGATGTTTATCGTGCCTCAGGACCCGGTGGTCAATATGTTAACCGTCGTGATTCGGCAGTTAGAATTACCCACCTTCCAACTGGTATTCAAGTAGCAAGTCAAACTGCAAGAACCCAAATTGCAAATAGAGAAAATGCAATGGCTCTTTTAAAAGCTCGACTTTTTCAAATGAAAAAGGAAGAAGAAGAGGAAAAATTAGAAGAATCTCGAAAAGGTCAAATTGGCAAAGCGATGCGGGCAGAAAAAATTCGAACTTATAATTTTCCCCAAGATAGAATCACCGATCACCGTATCAAAAAATCCTGGAAACATATCGATGAAATCTTAGAAGGAAATTTAGAGGAGCTAATTGAAGAAGTGAAAAACTCAGAAACAACTAAAGGATAATATAAAATAAAAAATTGCCGAGAAACGATCTCGGCAATTTTTAAAATTTTTTATTATATTAGATTTATTGAGCAGGGATATTACTGAATTTAGTTTCTAATCTTTGTTGCATTTGAGGGCATGAAAGGTTTAATCCACAAATATCAATAACATCTTGCCACGCCTCAGCAGAAGTTATCACGGAATCAACATAAGAATTCGAATGATTATAAGCAAAAACAGCACCTTTCTCATTTCCAGAAGCAGCACCATTTTTAGAAAGGTATTTTGCCATTGCCATCACGGCGTCATTTAAATCCCAAGGATTCCCTCCTCCGCCATATGCTAACCAAGTACAGGGCAAAAACTGAGAAGGACCTATTGCACAAGATTTTGACATTGGAACTTCAGTTGGCTTGTAACCAAACTTTTGGCAAATAGATTCAAGGGCTGCAGCTTCAGTAGGATAAGCACAATATGGAGAAGAAGACCAGTTACAATAATCCTGATAATGCCCAGGAATACCAAGGCCCGTCCCAAATTTTGACTCGATTTGTAAAATTCCCAAAAGCAATGCTGGTCTTACGCCAGTGGATGAAGACGCTCTTTGAACGGCTGAAAAAATTGTTGACCAATTAACCTGTCCTGTAAGTACCCATTGAGCTAAATAACTTTGAATTCTTGTCATCGCTGATCTTAGCTCTATCAACTCTGTTTCAATCCTTGCCATTTCTTGTTCAAGTGGAGTTTTTGCAACTGTTAATTTTTGAAGCAAATATTGCTGTTGTTGTTGGCGCACCGTTAAACTTTGGCGGGAAAATTCCTGTAATTCTTTATATTGTTCTTGTTCTGCTTTTTTCTTTGCTAATTCAACTTTTTCCTGCTCCATTTGCTGTTTTGCTTTGCTTATCTCCTCTATTGATTTTTGCAAACCATTTTGTAAACTCTCCATTTCTTCTAATTTTTGATTAAAATCAGAAAGTGTTCCGCAACTCAAAAGCACTTCTACATAAGATGTGGTACTATATTCATAAAGATGACGGACAGTTTCTGCAAGCACTTCTTTTTCGTGGGAAAGAGAAGCATCTAATTCTTGAATTGCTTTTTCTCTTTCTTTAATCGCATTTTCTAATTCTGCTAGGGTAAGATTTAAAGAAGCAATTTCAGTATTGAGTTGTTTGATGTTTAAAGTAAGATTATTAAGGGTTCTTTGTGCTGTGCTTTCCTGAGTTTTAATTTCGTTAAGCTGTTTTTCAGTTTGACTTTTTTGAGTATTAAGGCTTGCTAAACATTTCTGAGTTAAGTTCAATAATTCTGATTGAACGGTCTGACTACAGTTTTTTAATCTCGCATCTTCAGACAAAGCTTTTAAATCGTCATTGCAAGTAGCATTTTTCACTTGATTGCAAAAATCGCCGCTATCTGTAGCAGAAACAATCGGTAAAAGTGGGAGCGAAGATAGCGTCAAAGAAAAAGTTAAAATCAAGACAATAAATTTTTTAGAAGTAGAAATTATCATAAAATAGTAAATTTATCTATTTTTTTCCATGCACTCTTATGCTTTCTATTAAGCCAATGCCGATAAAAAGCGAGATAAGGCTTGAACCACCATAGCTTAAAAATGGTAGAGGTAAGCCACTTATTGGCAAAAGCCCAATATTCATTCCAATATTAATAAAAGTTTCCACTCCTACTAAAATCAAAAATCCAGAGATTAAAAGACGGGAAAAATTATTATTAGCTTCTACTGCCATCACTGATCCTCTCCAAAAAAATAAAGCAAAAAGTAAAAATAAAATCAAGATTCCAACAATTCCAAACATCTCGGCAAATGTAGAAAAAATAAAGTCAGTATGAGCTTCGGGTAAAAAACCTAATTTTGCTTGAGTATATGATTCAAAAAATCCCTTTCCCAAAAGTCCACCAGAACCAATAGCAATAATTGATTGTTGGATGTGATAACCTGTTCCTTGAGGATCGAGATATTTACCCTGAGGATTTATATATGGCTCAAGAAAGGTTGTAAATCTGTCTTTTTGCTCAGCAGTAAAGACAAAATTCCAAGCCACAATAAAACAAATAATAGCTACTCCTATAATAATTAAAAGATGTTTTCGCTTAATACCAGAAACAAGCATCATTAAAAGCCAGATTAAAAGAAGAATAATTGCTGATCCAAAATCAGGTTGTAAAAAAACTAAAGCGGTTGGTAAAAACGCGTAAATAAAGGAAAGAACAATGTGTCTTTTTTGATACATTTCCACATGACGCTGGGAAAAATATTTAGCAAAAAAAATAATAAAAATTATTTTGACAAATTCTACCGGTTCTAAGGTGAAAGGACCCAAAACATACCAAGACTTTGATCCTCTAATATTTTTTCCAAGAAAAAAAACACCCACTAAAAATACCAAAGAAAGAAAATACAAAGTTAAAACAAAAAGTGAACTTTCTCTTAAAGCTTTAATATCTACAAAAGAAAGGCCTATTGCAAAAAAAATTCCTATAATTAAAAAAATTAACTGTTTTTGAAAATTAGAAAAATTACCCGATGGCAATCCAAGACTGTAAATAACAATCAAACCAAGAACGCTAAGCAAAACAGCAAAGCTCAAAAAAGCCCAATCAAATTTTTTCAAAGATAAAGTAATCAAGTTAGTCATTATTGATTTTCAATGTTATTGCTCTTTTCCCACTGTAAATTATTAATTTCAAAAGAAACAACTTTTCCTTGCTTATCAATAGTAATTTCTTGTTGAATTTTCTTCTCTTCATTTTCTTTTATTCCATCTATTCCATTTTTTTGAGTAATAACTTCACCATTTTCATCTTTAATTTCAATATTCCAATCAAATTCTTTAACAAAAAAGTTCTGGTTAGGATTTTGCAATGTTGCTGTAACTATGTAAGTAAACGGTGCTTCCCAAGGTTTTTCGTCATTTTTTAACTCAGCGCTTAAATCTTTAATTTCAATGCTTTTAATTTCCTCCGGTGCAGGAGATGGTGCTATAAGAAACCAAATAAGTCCTGCTATCGCCAAGAGAAAAGTTAGAAAACCAAGAGCAACATTTATTTGTTTTAATTTCCGACCACGAGGAGTTAGCATAATAATATAATAATATACGAATTTATCCGAATACCACGAAAATATGAGGAGGTGATGTTTTCGGGTTCATTCAGATTGTTTTGAGTTTTTCGGATTGATCTTTTGAAGTGTTCGGATGTGGGTTTTCAAATTATTTCGCGTTTCGGACATTGCTTATTTAGATACTAACGCAACGCATCAGTATTCTGTAAAGGAAGAGTGATATCGTTAAAATTTTTTCCAGTCCAAACATCCTCTCCAGTAAGTTTTACCTCGCCATGTAACTCTTGAGGAAGGGTTGTTGGCGTTATTTTGAATACTAAAAAGTAATCTTGGGAAAAATTTGCCCCAATATCTCCTATGCTTAGAGTTAATTCTCTTGTGTCTTCATCAAAATTAACATTTAAATCCGGGGGAGATGTTTTATTTTGAAAAGAAACTTCTTGTGGCAAGGAAAATGTTATTTTAGAATTTTTTAATTTATTTCCCTTGTTATCTAAATGAAAATCGATAGCAAAAAAAGTATCTTTTCCCACTTCAAGAAGAGAACCAGTTTGAGAATTATTGAAAATGTTATTAATATCTAATGGTAAGTCGTTCAAACTTAAAGAAACTTTTTCATTTAAAGAAATTTTTGAGGAAACTTTTATTTGAAAGGATTTTTCAATAGTGCCAAAATCAATATTTGCTTTTATCAAACCGTTTTCTTTTGAAAACGAGGAATTATAATCTTTTACCATTACATTAAAGCCAACGCTCCCCTGGCTGTAAGGACCAAGAAATAAAAGATCAGGAAAGTTATCCGAACTAAATGTTATTTTTTTGCCCTCAACCCTTCCTCCGGGAGCTTTAAGAGTTGAAAAGTCTAAAACATCACTGTCCAAAGTTACTGTAAGAGTAAGATTTCTATAAACATCTTCGCCATTATTAACAAAATTTATTATAAAAGCAAGATTTTCACCGGGCAAAGCTACATAATTTGGATCGCCATTAACTTTTAAAAAAGCATCTAGTGTAGAAGTACGAATTTTTACAACTTTTTTCACCGTCGCTAACGGTATAAATTCATATAATTTTGGATCAAATATGCCAAAATTTGCTTCAAAAAGCTTTTCTTCATTCGCTTTTCCTTCAAGCTTTCCTTTGATCTCTAATTTTCCTCCTTCTCCTTCATTTAAGGCGCCAATATCAAAAATGTTTTTTCCTTCTTCAATTCGTTCATTTTCAGTTTTTGAAGAAGTACGTTGAAATCCATCAGGAGAAGAAAATCGTAATTCAAGATCGGTTAAGGGAAAAGGAAAGCTTGATTGCCAAGAGAAAGAAACTGAAAACTCTTCATCTGGATCAACTTTTGTAGGAAGTTCCATTGAAAACAAAATTGAAGTATCAGAAATTCTTGTTGAGAAAGAAGCTTGATTCTCAAATAAAGTAGAAAGATTTTCTGGATGAAAAGTAACAGAAACTTTTCCGTTTTTAATCTCATCTTTAGTGCCAAAAATAATTCCAGAAAAGCTTTCGCTTTTTTGTTCACCGCCCGCAATGGTAGAAATAATTTTCTGTTCTCGTTTCTTAATCGAACCATCGTCAGCAAAAACACCCGATGGATATTCAAAATTTAGAACTACATCATTAACTGTGATCTCGCTTTGATTTTTAATATTAACAAGCCAACTTACCTCTTTACCAGAAATAGTTTCTTCTGGGCCAGAAACCTGAATTACAATATTCTCTTTTGAAAAAGTATTTTTAAAAAAAGAAAAGTAAATAATAGTTCCTATTCCAACAAGAAGCAGAGTCGAAACTAAAATCAAGGTTGATTTTTTTGACCAATGAAATTGATGGAGTCTATTTTTGTTTTCAAACTCACTTTGATTTTGTAAATTATTTTCTTCAGAAGAAATCATAAAAAAATATTAATTTTTGATATTTTAATTT
>DAOSAR010000018.1:0-1687 GCA_035360455.1 Candidatus Pacearchaeota archaeon
AAAAAAGAGGATAAGTTGAAAATTTTTAAAATTTATATATAATAGAATAATGTCGTACAAGATAGATAAATCGACGCAAAATAGAACTTTTTTTCTTCAGACTCCCCTTATGGAAAAATCAGAAAAACCAATAAAAGAATATATTCCTGATTTTTTAGATTATTGCGCGGTGGAAAAAGGATTATCTGAAAATACTCAGAAAAATTACGATCGTTATTTGAAAAATTTTGTCTCCTGGTTAAAGAAAAATAATAAAGAAAATATACTTCCTCATCAACTTACTTCTGAAGATGTCTGGGAATATAGATTATACCTTTCGCGCTCTAAAAATCCCAGAACAAACGAATATCTTACTTCAAACACCCAACAAGGTTATTTAATTGCTCTACGGGCTCTTTTAACTTTTTTTGCAGAAAGAGACATTTTATCTTTACCGCCAGAAAAAGTAAAACTTCCAAAACTTAAAAAAGAAAAAAGCGTTAAGTTTTTAACAATTGATCAAATTGAAAAACTTCTTTTAGCTCCAGATACTAGTAATAAAATTGGTATAAGAGACAGAGCGATTCTAGAAACATTATTTTCCACTGGTTTAAGAATTGCAGAACTCGTTGCTCTAAATAGAGATCAATTTTCAAATGTAAAAGATAAAAAAGACTTGGAGCTTGGAATTATTGGTAAAGGAGGAACACCAAGAACAGTGTATTTTTCAGAAAGGGCCTTAAAATGGATTAAAAAATATCTAGACACTCGTAATGACAAAGATAAAGCACTTTTTATCAATTATCGTTCTCCAAAAGAGAAAAATAGAAGGTTAACACCTCGATCGATTGAAAGAATTGTTAAAAAATATGCTATAAAAGCAGGTGTGCCAATATTTACAACACCCCATACTCTTCGTCATTCCTACGCCACAGATCTTTTAATGCAAGGAGTTGATTTGAGAACTGTTCAGGAATTTTTAGGACATAAAAACATTGCTACCACTCAAATATATACTCATATTACGAATAAACGCTTACGTGATATTCACCGGAAATATCATAGCGGGAATAGATTAAAGGAGTAAAATAAAAATAGGTGAACTTTTACCTATTTTTTAAAAATATTAAATGTCGCACAATATTTTTACTTTGTAGTAGTTTCTAAACTACTCTTTTCTTTTTCTTTAAAAGTATCAATTATTTTTCCTTTCGTATCTTCAATTTTTTGCTGATTTTCTTCGCTTTGGAACCAAGATTTATAATAATCCATTGCTAAAGAAAAAGCATCACCAATAGTTTTCCAAAAATTAGAAGAAAACATCTCCCCTATTTCAGAAATAGTTTTATCAGAAAAAATCGCTGTCCAACCAGGAATTAAGATCAAAATAAAAAGCAAAATAAGACTTAAAATCATCTTTATCCAATGAAAAGGATTTAAAATATCAAAAATCATAGTTTGTTAACTTTACAAATTACAATTGTATACTATTTCTTAGTTATTTTAAATATTATAAATTATAACAATTTTTATTTTACAATTCAAAAATCCTTGAATAAATATTTTAACTTTAAAATTGTCCTTCATTAATAAATCAACCAAAGATAATGCAAAGACAATTTTTTCTTATATCATAACTTTTCAACGATCGTTGAAAAGTTATGATATTTTTATTGTTTTTTAGATTTATTCTTTTGTTCTATTAATT
>DAOSAR010000018.1:1787-5502 GCA_035360455.1 Candidatus Pacearchaeota archaeon
TTCATCTCCTTTTGTAATTTCAAGTAAAGTTGCTTTTTCTCGTTTTGAAGCATCAAGTTCGGCAATAATTTTATTAAAACTATCTATTTTTTCAGCTACTTCTCTTTTCCTTTCAGCTAAGCTTGCCTTTTGTTCCTCGAGTGTTGTTTTTTTTGCTTCTAAATTTTGTTTATCTTTTTTCAGTTTTTCGAGATTTTCTCCTATTCCTTTTTGAAGGCTTTCAATGTAGGTAACTTCATCAAAAAAATCAGAAAGATTCCCGTTGGTCAGCGTTATTTTGATTAAATTTTGATTGTCGTATTCGTAAAGATTTTTAATTGTGGCGGCAAGTTGTTCTCTTGCTTTTACTATTTCGTTCTCAGTGTTTTTAATATCTTCTTCAGTGATTTTAATTTGCTCTTCTATTTTTTCTATATCAAAATTAATTAGATCAATTTCTTGTTGGGTAATTCTTACCTCAACTTCTGTTTTTTCAACCTGAGCATTAAGATAACCAATTTGATTGCTTAAACTTTTAATATCTTTCTGAAGCTTTTCTTGTTTTGCACCTATTTCTTCTTCATATTTTTTTAATTCTGACATTACATCCTCCATTTCTTTTCTTACTTTGTCAATGCAATCAATTTTTGGTTGACCTGAAGGCATTGAATTACACTGGTTCATTTCTTGCGTTAAAACATCAAGTTTAGTTTTAATTTCATTATATTTTTCTGAAGAATCTTCAGCTAAAATCTTGCCAAAGCTAAAAATCAATCCCAAAAGGACTACAAAAATTATAAAAGCGTCATTAGTTTTAATTTTTAAATTTATCATTTTTAATCTTTTTCTAAATTTTTTGAATTGCATCTTCTATCCTTTTTAGTGTTTTTTCTTTGCCTAAAATTTCAGCAATTTCAAATGGTGGAGGCGAAGCCTTTTTGCCGGTGAGAGCTATTCTTAGGGGCCACAAAAGGTATCCTCTATCAATTTCTTTTTCTGCTTCTTTTAATAATTCTTCTTTAATTCTTTCTCTTTGCCATTCAGTTTCTTTGATATTTTTTAAAGTTTTATAGCATTTTTTAAGGTTTTTTTGAACGTCTTTCTCTTGCATTTCTTTCCATAAAAGCAAATTTTTATCATATTCTATTTTGTCTTTAAAGAAAAAGTCAGTAAATTCGCTAATTTCTGATAATTTTTTTAATCTTTCTTGAAAAAGAGCAATGATATTTTTTAAATAATTAAAATCAACAATTTCTCCAGTTTCTACAATTTCGTACTTATCATTTTTTATTTTTAACATTTTGTTTTTAATTAAATAAGGAATACATTTTTCAGTTAGTTCTGCAAGCGGTGTTCTCCGGATATAATATCCATTCATCCAATTTAATCTTTCAATATTAAAAATTGCTCCTCCTTTTTGGATTCTCTCAAGTGAAAATCTTTCAATTAATTCTTCCATGGAAAAAATTTCTTCGTTTGTTCCGGGATTCCAACCAAGAAGCGCCATAAAGTTTACTAAGGCTTCCGGCAAATAACCTTCTTCTTTATAACCCTGCACTCTTACTGTTCCATGACGTTTAGAAAGTTTTGATCTGTCTGGTCCCAAAATCAAAGGCAAGTGAGCATATTTTGGCCGAGGAAATCCTAGAGCTTTTTGAAAAAGAATTTGTTTTGGAGTATTAGAAATATGATCTTCTCCTCGAATAACATAATTAACCTTCATTTCAAAATCATCAATAACTACTGCTAAATTATAGAGAGGGGCTGAAAAATCCCGCGCAACAACAATGTCTCCCAAAAGAGATGTGTCAAATTCAAGCTCGCCTCGAATAATATCATTAACTTTTATTATTTTTTCTGGCACCTTAAAGCGCAAAACTCCTTTTCTTCCTTCTTTTCTTAGTTTTTCTTGTTCTTCTGGAGACAAATTACGACATCGACCTATATAGCGTGGAGGTTCTCCTCTTGCTATTTGATCTTGTCTTTGGGCCTCTAATTCTTCTTTAGTGCAGAAACACCAGTATAAAAACCCTTCATCGTATAGTTTTTTTAAATATTTTTCATAAATATCTTTTCGTTCTGATTGTCTATAAGGACCGTAATCCCCAATATATGTATGACTTTTTTCATTTGAATCAGAGATAGCTGGTCCCTCATCCCATAAAATTCCCAACCACTTTAAACTATCTAGTAAATCTTTTTCCCATTTTTGGTCTGATCTTTCAGGATCAGTATCTTCAATTCTCAAAATAAAAGTTCCATTATTTTTTCGGGCAAAAAGATAATTAAAAAGAGCGGTTCGTGCTCCCCCAACATGCAAAGGTCCAGTTGGAGATGGGGCATATCTTACACGCACTGAATCTGTTGTTTTAAGAGGTAAATGATCCATAAATAAATTAATCAACGAATTACGAATCCTTACAAATATATTACGAATATATAAATATGAATTTAAGGATAATATGTTAAGAATTTCACTAAGAGACTTAAAAATTCGTTATATTCGTAATAGATTTTTTATTCATAGATTATACTTATGCTTCTTCAAGTATTATTTTAGCAACTTTTTTCGCCGCATCAAGGGTGGCAAATTTTTTACAATTTTCTTTCATTTCTTTTATTTTTTTATTATTTTCAATAACTTGATCTACTCTTGAAAAAACAAAATTTGGAGTAATATTAGATCCTTCAATGATAATTGCTGCTCCAGATCTTGCAAAATAAAAAGCATTTTTTGCTTGATGGTCTTGAGCTCCACTTTCAAGAGGAATAATGATGCTTGGTTTTTCAAGAGCAGCTATTTCGAAAATTGCGCCTGCTCCAGCCCTTGAAATCACCAAATCTGCTATCGCATAAGCCTCTCCCATTTCCTCTTCGCTAAGACCAGGATAAAGATGATAAAATTTTCTTTGCTCTTTGTCTAAAACTCCTTTGGTAAATAAATCTATTTCCCGGAAATTATTTTTTCCACAAATATGAATAATTTCGTACTTTGAAATATATCTAAAAATTGCATCAATAAAAATAGAATTAATTTGGTTGGCTCCTTGGCTTCCCCCAATAATAAGTATTATTTTTCTTCCACCCTTAATATTAAAAGTTTTTTTACTTTTTTCAACTGAGGCATTAAACAATTTTTGCCGAATGGGATTGCCAGTAAATATAGTTTTTTTAGCGGGAAAAAAACGCACACTTTCTTTAAAAGAAATAGCGATTTTTCTAGAAAAAAATGAAGATAGTTTATTAGTTACTCCTGGTATACTATCTGACTCATGAATAATAATAGGAATTTGATAAAGCCAACCTATTATAACTATTGGAAATGATCCGGGACCTCCTTTTGAAAAAATCACATCAGGCATAAAAAGCCAAACATAAAACATTGCTTGCAGAAGAGAAAAAGGAAATTTTAGAATATCGAGAAAGTTTTTATAAGAAAAATATCTTCGCCATTTTGTAGTAAGAATTGTTTTTGGAGGAATTCCTTCTTTTGAAAGTGTTTCTTTTTCAGATGTTTTTCCTCCCAAAAATTGAAAAGATATTTCTATTTCTTTTAAAGAATCAACCTCTCTTTGAAAAGAATCAATCTCTCTTTTAACAGCAATAATAGGAAAAATATGGCCCCCCGAACCACCGCCTGTAAATAAAATTCGCATAATAAATAATCAAAAAGCAAAAAATTATTTTTTATTTCGAGATTGTGACGACCTTCACTCTTCGTGAACAATCTATTTTA
>DAOSAR010000018.1:5602-7686 GCA_035360455.1 Candidatus Pacearchaeota archaeon
ACTCCCCTGTTTTTGGCAATAATATAAGCTGAAGGAATTGAACCTAAAAAATAGCCGATAATTATTGGAAGAATATTATTAAAATTCAACATTTTTGACAAACTACTTCAACTGAGGCATGAAAAAAATTTTTGTAAAATCCTCTCCAATTAAAGTAGGTGATTTTAAAATTATGAAATTTTAAAATATTTTTTAATTCTTCTTCAGTAAAAAGAGCAGCAGGTCTGTCAAAGTATTTAGTAAAAGGAATTTTATAAAATTTTGCTAATGGTTCACGAAAAACAAAATATCCTTTTTCTTTTAGAACTCTGCTAACTTCGCTAATTGCTTTTTTCCAATCAGGAATGTGATGCAAGGTGGCAAACATAAAGACAGTATCAAATATCGAAGATTGAAAAGGCAAGCGTTGAGCATCAGCTGTTTTTATTTCAATATTTTTCAATTCTTTTTTAATAATATTTTCCTTTGCTACCTTTAATGAATTTTCATCAATATCTGTTCCAATTAATTTTTTGGGAGAAAAATATTTTTGAATTATTGGCAAGGCATAACCATTCTTGCTTCCAATCTCAAGAAAATAGCCATTTTGAGGAAGATTAATTTTAGAAAATAATCCTTGAAGACCATTTTTTTGAATGACTTTGCCAAAAACCAAATTATTAAACCTAACTATGCCTGATTGAAAGTTTATTGAACTCATATTTATATTATATCAATTTTTTCTTATAAGTAAAAACCGTGCAAGTTAATCTGCCCGGTAATAAAAAATTTTATAAAATTAAAATTTTTTATCTTTATTTTGTATCTATCTTAAATTCTTTTCGGTTTTTGAATTCTTCTTTCTTGCCTTCGTTCCATTGCTGAACTGGACGCAAATAACCAACGATTCGAGAGTAAACTTCGCAAGGTTGTTCAATAACGCATTTTGGACAAGTAAAGTGTTCGCCAGGAACATAACCATGAACCGGACAAATTGAAAAAGTTGGGGTAAGTGTGAAATAAGGCAGTTTAAACTTTTCAAAAACTTTTTTGATAAGCCGAGGAACTTGATTTGGATCAGAAACTTGCTCTCCCAGAAAAGCGTGGAAAACCGTACCTCCTGTATATTTTATTTGGAGATCGTCTTGTAATTTTAATGCTTCAAATAAATCATCAGTAAAGTTAACTGGCAATTGGGAAGAATTAGTATAATATGGTTTATCTTTTCCTGAGGTAATAATATCGGGATATCTTTCTTTGTCTTTTAAAGCAAGACGGTAAGAAGTTCCTTCAGCCGGAGTAGCTTCTAAATTAAAAAGTCCTCCATTTTCTTCTTGGTATTTAACCATCTTATCTCTCATAAAATCTAAAACTTCTTCAGCAAACTCCTGACCGGCCTTTGTTCCGATATTTGTTCTTGTCTGCTTAAAATTTAATAATGCTTCATTCATTCCTATAAGGCCAATTGTTGAAAAATGATTCGACCAATACGTTCCCCTCATTTGCTTAATACCGCTTAAATAATGGCGCGAGTAAGGATAAAGCCCTTTTTCAGTGAGATTTTCCAAGGTTTTTCTTTTGATCTCCAAACTTTCCTTTGCTAAATCCATTTTTTCTGCTAACCTATCAAAAAATTCTTTTTTCGTTTTTGAAAGATAACCAATTCTTGGAAGGTTTAAAGTTACAACACCAATTGAACCAGTTAAGGGATTTGAACCAAACAATCCTCCACCTCTTTTATAAAGTTGACGATTATCCAAGCGCAGTCTGCAACACATGCTTCTTACGTCTTCTGGTTTCATATCAGAATTAATAAAATTTGAAAAGTACGGAATTCCATATTTTGCTGTCATCCGCCAAATAGGTTCGTAAACGGAGTTTTCCCAATCAAAATCGCGTGTTATGTTGTAAGTAGGAATAGGAAAAGTAAATGGCCTACCTTTTGCATCCCCTTCCATCATTACTTCAGCTAAAGCCTTATTAATCATATTCATTTCTTCTTGAAATTCTCCATAAGTTTTATCTTGAGTTTTTCCTCCAATGAGAACTGGTTGATTTTTATAGTGTTCTGGTACTTTTAAGTCCAAAGTTAAATTTGTAAAAGG
>DAOSAR010000019.1:0-7067 GCA_035360455.1 Candidatus Pacearchaeota archaeon
TTTTTTAAAAAGAAAATTTTAATAAAAGTTGGCCATGGCAAAACAAGAAAAACGTCAAGGTAAAAAATCAATGAAATCAGAAGAGAAAAAGGCGGATTCAAATGTTGTTACTGCGGTCAGTGGGTTCGTTTTTCAGAATTTATGGGTACTGCTCATCGAAATCACTGCCCTTATTGTTTGTGGTCTAAACATGTTGATGATAGAAAGGTAGGCGATCGAAAATCCCGATGTCAGAAACCAATGAAGCCAATCGGTTTAACATTTAAATGGGAGGGAGTTGATAAATATAATAACCTTCGAGAAGGAGAACTGATGCTGATTCATGAATGTACGGGTTGCGGCAAGATATCCATCAATAGAATTGCGGCGGATGACAACGAGGAAACCATTCTGAAGGTTTTTGATGAATCGCAAAAATTACCTCTTCAAAAAAGGGCAGAACTTCAACGAAAAAAACATCGCCATTCTTTCTTCAGAAGCAAAAGAGAGGGTCATTACTCAACCTTTTGGCAAGATTAACTAATTTGTAAAAAATAAAGCGAAACAAAAAGGGCGATTAAGGATTATTGAGAAGATTTTTTCAATATTTTTGCGAAGCCCATTTCTGATATTCTTATAATCAGCGCAAGAAGTTTTTATTTTTTTATAAAATGCTAAAATTAGACTAATGGTTAGAAAGACGTTAAAGAAAAAGACTTTTCTTAAAATCCAATGGAAACGTATTTTTGAAACTAATCATTTTATTTTTCTTATACCCGAGGAGTTGTTGTTTCAAAAAGCCGATGCTATTAGATGTGAAAAACATTTTTTAAATGTTTGTAAGGTTTTTGGATTCCCAACCCATTGGAAAAATAAAATAAAAATTTATCTGGCGCCGAATAGAGATTTCATTAAAAAAGTTTTTGATAGAGAAACCTATGGTTTTATCCTTAATCGATCTGCAATAGTTTCTATTTATGCTTTTCATCCCCATGAAATTACTCATCTTATTTTTGAGCATTGTCTCGGCAAATCCCACCCTGTTTTTGAGGAGGGAGTGGCTGTTTTGTATGGTTGGAGAAAAGGAAACCAGGCTTTGTGGCGGGGCCGCTCTTTAATTTTTTGGATGAAAAAATTGCAAAAAGAAAATAAAATTGTTTCTCTCAATGTTTTGTTTGACAATTTTTCGAGCATTGATTCTCTTATTAGTTATCCTTTGAGTGGTGTTTTTGTCCAATGTTTTATTGATGATTTTGGAACTCGATCTTTTAAAAAAATCTACGCCGCTGTCAATCGACGCGACTCGTATAAAACTATCAAAAAGAAATTCAAGGTCATTACGGGTAAAGATTTTGATCAATTTGAAAATAAATTTTGGAGAAAATTTCAGTAAAAAAGAATTATTATAGCGGGGCTAATTTCGCTCTAAAAGATCATCTTTGGGTGGCTTTTCTTTATGAAGAGGGATTATATCATCTTTGCGACGCCAAAGACGAGGTGCTTGATGGTTGTAACTGCGGCATTAGACACATGACCTTACTACCAGATGGCACTGTATATGCTTGTCGTCGATTTGAAAGTCCGATAGGCAATATTTATAAGCAAAGATTCAAAGATATTTTTTTGTCGCCAGAGATGAATAAGTACAGGCAAATTCAAAAATTAGCCGGATGTAAAGAATGCGAACTTCTTAATTACTGTCGTGGGTGTCATGCTGTTGTTGCTGGGACAACGGGAGATTTTTTTGATAAAGATCCGCAGTGTTGGCGATGCTAGATAAAATAAAAATTTAAAGCGATAGTTTGGAGAATACTATCGCTTTTATTTCTCTTCAGAATCGTTATAATAGCAAAACACAATAAATAAAGTTATAAAAATTATGGATCATAGTGAAACTAATAAAAGCATAGAAGGAATCGAGCCCAATGAACTTATCCAAAAAATTTACCATCAATTTAAAGCAAATTTCTATTTTTTAGATTTGGGATGCGGAAAGGGAAGGGATTCTTTATTTATGCTGCAGAACGGATATAAAGTAGATGCCATAGATAGATCGCAGGAAAATATTAGCAAAATAGAAGAGTTGATAAAAATAAATAAATTACCATTAAGTAATATAAATTTATACTGTGGCGATATCAGAAATTTTTCTATTTCAAAAAATAAATACGATATTATCAATGCTTTTAATTCTTTGCAATTTTTACCCAAGAGGGACGCGTTAAAAATAATTAACGATATTAAAAATAATATAAAAAATGAAGGTTACGTTATTATTTCATCTTTTACAACAAGCGACCCGCTTTATAAAAAAATGAGCAATAATGAACGTTGTTTTTTTGAGTCCCAAGAACTTAAAAATTTATTTTCCGACTTTAATATTATTGAATACAGAGAACAACTTATTGAAGATAAAGGCCATCCCGGCAGTCCTCAGTCACACATTCATGGCGTGGTTAGACTAATAGCCCAAAAGTAGAAAACTAATTTTAAGATAAAATTACATAATAATATTACCCATATAAATATTTATAAAAAGCAATGAGAATTGCAAAGAATTCAGATCTTTAAAAATTAAAGATGTATTGCAAATATTTTTTTGTTTAGTTTTAATGAAGGGAGGTAAATATGATAAATGTTAAACGAATAACAAAAAATTATGGGGCATTGACCGTGCTTTCCGACGTCTCATTTTCTTTAAACGTTGCTGAAAAGGTTGCATTGGTTGGTCCAAATGGCGTAGGAAAGACAACACTTTTAAAAATCATTGCTGGGCTAGAAGAACCAGATAGCGGGGAAGTGCAAATTGCTAAAAATGCCTGTATTGGTTATCTTCCCCAAGAAATTAAAGTGCCTGAATCTGAAACTGTCGAAAGTTATTTTAGAAAAGCGGTTGGTCTAGAGGAAATCGAAAAAGAAATGCAGCAATTGGAAAAAAATCTGGACGATTCTCAAAAAGCAGAGCAATATAGTCAACTCGAAGAAAGATTTCGCCATTTAAATGATGATGCTTTCAGTTATCGGATTAAAATCATCCTTGCGGGTTTCGGTCTCGAGCATTTGTCCTTAAATCAATCTCTGCGTTTTTTAAGCAGTGGTCAAAAAAGCAAGATAGCGCTCGGTGCCATTCTTCTAAAAGGAGTAGACGTCCTTCTTTTAGATGAGCCAACTAATAATTTAGATTTGCCGGCTTTAATCTGGTTGGAGAATTTTCTTTCCAATTCCAATGCTGCCTGTTTAATCGTTTCTCATGATAAAAGATTTTTGGACAATGTTGTTTCTCGTGTTTTTGAGCTGGATTGGGAAACGCGAACGCTGTCAGTTCATGTTGGCGGCTACACTGATTACTTAGAATTCAAGATGAAAAAAATTAATCGCTTGAAAGAACTCTATCGTCTTCAGCAAGAAAAAATAGAAAACTTAGAGAAAACAATACGTTCTAGAAAGGCCTGGGCGGCCATAGGAGCAAAACAAGAGGTTTCTGATAAAGATAAATATTGTCGGGGCATGAGAAGAGATCGAGCTGCCAAATCTGCTAAAAATGCCAAAGCAATGGAAAAACGAATTGAAAAAATAGATTTAATTGATTTACCGAAAGAAAGGTCGCCTTTAATTATTCCCCTTAAACCTCAAGAAAGCAAAGCAAAGCACTCAATTATTCTTAAAGATGTTATCGTGGGCTATGGTAATAATTTTCAGATTGGACCAATCAATTTAGAAATACCTTATGGAGTAAGGGTTGGAATTTTAGGAACAAATGGCGTCGGAAAAACCACACTCTTAAAAGCAATTACGGGCGAGCTGAAAATTCAAAAAGGAGAAATTAAGATTGGTCAATCTTTGGTAATGGGAAATTTAATGCAAGAGCATGAAAATCTCCCTTTTGATAAAACCATCGTTCAATTCTTGAAAGAGAGAACAAATTTAAAGAAAGAACAAATTTATCAGTTGTTGGCGAAGTTTAATTTTTCTGCTGAGGAAGCCGGCAAAAAAATTGGTGAGTTGAGCCCGGGTGGCAGAGCAAGATTAATTCTAGCTTTCTTTTGTGCGATTTCCGCTAATGTTCTCGTTTTAGACGAGCCAACTAATCATCTCGACATTGAAGCGAGCGAAGCTTTGGAAGAAGTCCTCTCGGCTTATAGTGGAACAATAATATTAGTTTCGCACGATCGATATTTTGTTGAAAAACTCAATCTAACCCACTTGTATGTGTTAAAAGATGGAAAGCTAATGCCTATTTCCAGTTTTGATGAGTATTTAGCAGAACTTACTTTAAGTGCTAAGCGACTAATTCAAAGGCTAAAATAAAAAATATCAAATTTCCAGTTAAAACAAAAATCTCGGAAATGTTAATTCAGCACGTATATATTAACTTAACTGATGAAGTCTGTTAACCTGCGCATTTGGTTGGCGGCCAACATCTCAATTATTTCAATTTAAACTATCGAAACAACGTGAAAGATTACAAAAGGATAATCCCTTAT
Source organism: Candidatus Pacearchaeota archaeon (assembly GCA_035360455.1). Taxonomy (GTDB): domain Bacteria; phylum Patescibacteriota; class Minisyncoccia; order Minisyncoccales; genus DAOPTN01. The sequence continues at coordinate 4,464 of DAOSAR010000019.1, forward strand.
TACCATCAGGAATGAGGAATTTCTTTTCTCGGTGGTTAAAAAAGGGAGAAAATTTTCAACGTCATTAAAGAAGTATTTGAAGGTTTTGGTTATTTTCCGATTGATACACCGGCTTTAGAGCGTATTGAGGTGGTGGGGGAGGATGCGGGAGTGAGAAATTGATTTTTGGGTTCTCAAAATTGGAGGGTTTCTACTAATTTTTTAAAATAATTGTAGTTGAGGAGGCGCTGATTCTCCACATAATTCTTTGCGATATCATATAATTTTATGGCTACAAATTGACGCCAGGATAGCAAATCTTTTGGTTTCTTTTGAGGGTGTAAAACTTTCAAATTGAGATATTTTTCTCTTAAATAACCTTCAGGAATAAATGAGCTTACTAATAATTCTTCAAGGAATATTCTCGGAGGTGTTTCTTTGGATGCTTTTGAGATTAATTTTTCATTTTGTTTGGCGATTGCATTAATCATTTGAAAAAGGCGCCGATTTTTTCTTAGAATCAAATGAAAAAATTCGTGCGCTAGAATTCCCAAGGGAAATAAATTTTTGGGAATTTTAGCGTCATCGGGAATTTCCAACACAATAAAACTTTCTTTTGGCGCCCAAGCAAACCAGGCATTAAGTTCCTTGCTTTTGGCGGGATAGGCAATTAAATATATGGGAATTTGAGAAATATCAAACATTTCGACGCCGCTTAATTTTTGAATATCTGAGATTATTTGTTGGAATAATAATTGGTTGCTTTGAAAATACTGTTTCCACAAAGATAAATTTTGTGAAGCTCGATTCCAGTAGGAAATAAAAGTTGGCTGAATTAAACGAACGGCTTTTTTAAATTGTTTTAGCCCTTCTGATCCAATCGCTTTTTCTATTTGTTTCCAAATGACGCCCTCTCTTTTTCCTAAAAAAGATAGTTCTATTGTATCGTTGCTCAGATATTCTTCTAATAAACGAATTTTAGTCAGCGAGTGCTGATCTGCTTTTTTTATAAAAAATAGAAAATTAGATAATGGAGAAATTTGAAAATTTAGATGCATATCTTTATTATAGCGCAGATAAGAAAAGTTCTATATTTTGGAAATGGAGCGTTGGGTAAAACAATCAAATATACTATAATAATAGCGATGTGGTACAAACCGGGTGGTAAAATTTTTAATAAAGAGTATCTATCTAATTTTAATAAAAACGTTCCGAAGGAAAGCACTCTTCAAGAGGTAGATTTTATCGAAAAATTTTTAAAGCCCAAAACGAAAATTTTGGATTTAGCGTGCGGGTGGGGCCGCCATGCTATTGAGCTGGGGGCGCGGGGCTATGAGGTAACCGCGCTTGATCTCAACCCCTTCTACTTAAATGTTGGCAAAAAAGAAAGCAAAAGACGAGGCATCTCCATTAATTGGATAAAAGGCGACATGAGGAGATTGCCTTTTAAAAGTTATATAATTTTTCAAAAATCTACAAATATTATATAAATTAATTGATAATACAGCCAATGATAAAATCCTTAATTTTCGATCTCAATGATACTTTAGATAATACCAATGAGGCCATCATCAGAGCTTTTGAGGCAGTTTTGAAAAAACATTTTCCTGCCATTACCCAAAGCAAACTTCAAAAATTTGCCGAGGAATTAATGGTATTCTTTTGGCAAGCTGACAGGCTAGCAGATTTATCTCATCCTGAGTGGACGATGGAAGATATTATTAAGCATTGTGTTAAGAAATGGGCTAATTCCGAAGCTATAGAGATAGACATCGACATTTTTACCCGCGACTACAATGCAATTAGAAAACGGCATTTAATTATTAAACCAAAAATGGCGAAGTTAATTAAAGGGTTGCCCTCTTATTTACTCAAGTTTATTATTTCTCAGGGCAACTCAAAAGGCGATATTATTGATTTACTTCAGCAATCCAATTTAGCCGAATCTGATTTTACCGAAATAATTTCTACAAGATTATTTAAAGAAGAGAATAAGCCGAGCATTAATATTTTAAAATATATCCTTAAAAAATACTCTTTAAAACCAGAGGAATGTTTAATGATTGGAGATGATGTTTGCGCTGATTTGATGCCAGCTAAAATTTTAGGGATGAAAACCATTTTAATCTCGAACTATGTTGATGAATTGTCAATAAACGATTCTCAATTGCTGCCGTTAATAAAAAAGTATATCGGATAAAGATTGATATTGAAAAATACAAAAATATTGATTGGGGCGTTTTAATTTAGAACTAAGATAAAAACTTTTTGCCCTTTTCTAAGACCATAACCCAACCGCCCCACTGATATAAAGCAAAAAAGAGACGGTTTTGATGGACAATCTCTTTTTTGAACATCCAAGCGTTGCTATGAAAACGAATCTTTGGAATTTTGGCATTACTCCTTTTGTTCATGGTGAGGATAAAGAGTTCGTCATGGTTATTATGGTAAGCCGGCGTTCGATCACTTCGTGAAGTTAAATTAAAGTAAATTTATTAAAAGTTTCTGCAAGGTTCGGATTTTAAAAAATTGAAATAAATAAAGGACTGCTTTCAGCGATCCTTTGTTTATTTGTGGATAAGTTGCTTGATTGATTGAAGGTGCGTTTAGCAGCCTGTTCCTCGC
>DAOSAR010000020.1:0-1513 GCA_035360455.1 Candidatus Pacearchaeota archaeon
ACGTTCAGTTAGAAGATATTATCCAAGAAGTAGTTAATGAATTCCAGCCCGAAGCTCAAAAATACAATCTCTACCTTAAATTCAACAAACCCAAACACCCTTTACCCAAAATAACAGCTGATCCCCAAAAACTAAGAGAAGTTATCTTAAATCTTATTGACAATGCTCTAAAATACACAAAAGAAGGTGGAGTTACAATAAACTTACAATCCAAAGCCCCAAACACCATCCTTATCACCATTCAAGATACAGGTATGGGTATGACACCCCAAGAAAAAGAAAAACTCTTCCAACTATTTGAAAGATCCAAAGATGCAGTCTCTGCTTATCCTTCTGGAGTTGGTATAGGTCTTTACTTTGCCTCTGAAATTGTTAAAGCACACAATGGCAAAATCTGGGCAGAATCACAAGGTAAAGGTAAGGGTTCCACTTTTTATGTTGAGCTACCCATAAAGGAAGAAAAAAAGATAATTGTTTAAATTTATATTTGTTTTCAAACCTCCACAAAAGCCGTTGATTTTTTTTTAAATAAGATATAATATATTATTTTAATGCGCCCGTAGCTCAATTTGGTAGAGCAGTGGCCTTTTAAGCCATTGGTTCCGCGTTCGAGTCGCGGCGGGCGCATATAAAATTAAATACAAAGCGCGAACAAAGCTTAAATTAAAAACCCTAACGCTCTAAACGGTTTGGGGGATAATTAGAGAATTAGATTTGTTTCTAATTTCGATGTTCGAATTTCGAATTTTTAGCTCGTAAGAGCGAATTTTATGAATAAGGTTAAAAAATTTCTTTTATTCTTTATAGGAATACTTGTAGCTTTTGGTGGTTTATTCTTTTTTAAAGGAGTTAATACTTTTTCAGCTATAAGCAGCAATAGCGATATTTCCTCTTTGTTAGAAAATGACGAGAGATGGGATGTTTTAATTTTAGGCCACCAGCCCCTTGGGGGTCTTACTGATAGTATAATGGTTTTTTCTTATGAAAAATCTACAGGAAAAGCTGCTTTATTTTCTATACCTCGCGATCTTTGGGTGAATATTCCTGAATACGGAAAGCAGAAAATAAATTTTGCTTACGTAGCTGGCGAAGAAAAAAACCCTAATGGCGGGGGACTTAAAATGGCAAAAGAAGTAGTTTCTGATCTTACCGGTCTTGATATTGATTTTGTTATAGCAAGCGATGTTGAGGCTTTAAAAGAAATTGTTGATATCCTTGGAGGAATTGATGTGAAAGAAGATAGGTCTTTTTTCTTGGATTTTTACGGAAATTATGTTCGAATTAAACCAGGTATAAACCATCTTTCTGGGAGCCAAACCCTTGCTTATATTGGTTCAAGATCTACTACAGGTTCTGATTTTGGAAGAATGGAGCGTCAGCAAAAAGTTTTATTAGCTATAAAGGATAAAGCTTTTTCCCTTGAATTACTTTCACGACCCGATAAGATTTGGAATATTTTTAATGCCGTAGAAAAACACATAGAAACAGACATTCCTTTTTCTCAAATTCAAAA
>DAOSAR010000020.1:1613-6743 GCA_035360455.1 Candidatus Pacearchaeota archaeon
ACACCAGAAGAATCATTACAATTTAAAGAAGATATGAGTGGTAGTTATGAAGGAATTGGAGCTGAAATTGGCATTCAAGATGGTATTTTAACTGTTATTTCGCCAATAAAAGGAACACCGGCTGAAGCAGCAGGAATTTTACCTGGCGACAAAATTTTAGAAATTAATGGAGAAAAAACAGAAGAAATGACCCTTACTCAAGCGACAATGAAGATAAGAGGAAAAGAGGGGACAGAAGTAAATTTAAAAATCAAAAGGGACGATCAAACATTGGATTTTAAAATTAAAAGATCTAAAATTGATATTCCAACATTAGATTTTAAAATGATAGATGGAGATATTGCCTATATTCAGATTTATAATTTTTATGAAGACGCTACATCTCTTTTTAAAGACGCAGCAAATAAAATTTTAAATTCAAAAAGCGATAAAATTATTCTGGACCTTCGTAATAATCCCGGCGGATATCTAAATGTAGCTACCGATATTGCTAATTTTTTCATCAAAGAGGGAAATGTGATTTTAAAAGAAGAAACAGATGGAGGAAAAGTAACAGAAGTTTTTTCTAAGGGACCTGGCGCTTTTGCTAATTTTAAAGTAGTAATTTTAATTAATAAAGGTTCAGCTTCAGCTTCAGAAATTTTAGCCGGCGCTATTAAAGAAAATAATCCTCAAACAACAAAAATAATTGGCGAGAAAAGTTTTGGTAAAGGAACAGTTCAAGAAGTTGTATCTCTTTCTGATAAGTCTTCATTAAAATTAACAGTAGCTCGTTGGCTTTTGCCATCTGGCACCTCAATCGATAAAAATGGTATTTCACCAGATATTGAAATTGTTACAAGCGAAGAAGAGGCGAAAGCAGGAAAAGACCCACAACTAGAAAAAGCAATAGAAGAAGTATCTAAATAAAATTCCAAGCACCAAGCACTAAGCACCAAATCTCAAACAAACACCAATGACCAAAATATCAATAACCGAAATATATTTAGAATTTCGAAAATTGGAATTTAAGATTTATTTTGTATTTGGAATTTGAACTTTGGAACTTCTTTTACGAAGTAAAAGTTTATGTTTCCTTTGTATGATGAAACCCATCAACATCGGCACCAAACTCCAGTTATAACTCTGGGGTTAATTTTTTTGAATACTATTATTTTCTTTTTTACTTTGGTAGATATTGATCTTGTAATTGAAAAATTTGGAATGATGCCCCAAAATATACTTCAAGGAGTAGAGCTTCACACTATTTTTACTGCAATGTTTCTTCATGGTGGTTTTGCTCATTTAATTGGTAATATGTGGTTTTTATGGGTATTTGGAGATAATCTTGAATCAGAATTGGGAAAATTTCGCTTTTTAATTTTTTATCTTTTATGTGGAGCCTTATCTGCTATAGGCTATTGTTATTTGACGCCTGATAAAACCATTCCCACAATTGGAGCCTCAGGAGCAATTGCTGGAATTTTAGGAGGTTATCTTGTGCTTTTCCCAAGAAATCAAATTAGGACATTAGTTCCTATCGGATTTTTTTTGACTACCGTTGGAATTCCTGCAGTTGTCTTTCTCTTTATTTGGCTTTTTTATCAATTTTTCTTACCAGACCCAGGCGTTGCAACCGGCGCTCATGTAATTGGTTTTTTTGTCGGAGCGCTTCTTGTAAAATTATTTCAAAAAAGATAAAATAAATATATGGATATTTTTATCATTCCAGAAATTCAATTTTTTCTCCAATTACTCTTATCTTTTTTCCTTGGAAGTTTAATAGGGGTTGAAAGAGAACGTATTGGAAAAGAAGCAGGATTAAGAACTTTTTCTTTAGTAGCAGTAGGCTCAACTCTTTTTACTATTTTATCAAAAGAAGGTTTTTTAGGGATTAGTAGTAGTTTTGATCCTTCAAGGATAGCTGCTGGTATTGTAATGGGCATTGGTTTTCTTGGGGCTGGAATAATTGTTTTTCGAGAAGGTCATATTGAAGGATTAACCACTGCGGCTGCTCTTTGGAGCACAGGTGCTGTTGGAATGGCTGTTGGATGTCAATTTTATTCTTTTGCTGCAATTGCAACCTTAATAATTATAATAATTTTAACACTAGGCAAAGGAGAAAAAAAGAAAGAAATCAAAAAAGAAGCTGATAAAAAATAAATTCTATTATGGATATTAGATTAGCTTTAAGCGTTGCTACTCTTTGTGGAACTATTGTGGGAGTGGGAGTATTTGGTCTTCCATACGTTATTTCCCAGGTTGGATTTTGGCCTGGAATTTTTTATTTATTTTTATTAGCTGGGATAATTTTATTTTTACATCTTTTATATGGAGAAATAATTTTAAGAAATAAAAGCGAAAATCGTCTACCCGGCATTGCAAAAAAATATTTAGGAAAAAAAGGAGAAATTGCTATTTCGATTTCTACTTTTTTGGGTAACGCTGTTTCTCTTATTTGTTATATAATTGCCGGAGGAGAATTTTTAGCTACAATTTTTCATGCTGATTTTTTAATTTGTGGTTTTGTGTTATGGTTTTTGCTCTCTCTTTGCATTATTTTTGGGCTTAAAAGCATTTCAGGATTTGAACTTTTTATGCTTTTTCTCTTTATCATTACTCTTGGGGCAATCTTTTTTATATGCTTGCCTCACATAAAAGCTGAAAATCTTTCTGGGTTCTATCCAGAAAACATTTTTTTACCTTATGGAGTAATTCTTTTTGCAATGAATGGAACTGCAGCTATTCCCGCTATAAGAGAAATTCTTCGAGGGAAAGAAAAAGATTTTAAAAAAGCTATTTTACTTGGTACAATAATTTCAGCAATCTTCTATATGATTTTCTCCTTTGCTGTTGTTGGGGTATCCGGTCCTAATACTTCTGAAGAAGCTATCAAGGGTTTGATTGGAACAGTAGGAAGCAACGTTGTTTTACTTGGAGCAATTTTTGGTATTTTAGCTGTTTCTACTAGCTTTTTAACTATAGGAATTTATTTAAGAGATGTTCTTTTTTATGATTTTAATGTTAAAAAATGGCTTTCAACGGCCTTTGTCTGCGTTGTTCCGCTCTTGGGTCTTTTTTTAGGAATTAAATATCTAGTTCCTTTAATGGGGTTTATTGGCACAATTTTTGGTGCTTTTGAAAGTGTAGTTTTGATTTTTATTTCAAAACAAGCTAAAATAAAAGGAGAGAGAAAACCTGAATATGAGGTAAAAATTTCAGATCCAGTATTATATATACTTTGTCTAATATTTATCAGCGGATTGATTTACGAAATAATAAATTTCTTTTAAAAAAAAATAAAAAAACTCACATATCATAACTTTTCTACGATCGTTTCAAAGTTATGATATACGAGTTTCTAAAGCGCTTATGAAAAAACTACCAAAAAACCTGCCTCCACGTTTTCCAAAACCAAAAAAAGAAGAAAGCGAATTTGGCATGGGCAAAAAAGATATTTTAATTTGCAAAGAATGCAATGCTGTTTATTATTATAAATCCTGGCATCATCGTCTTGATGATTATCCTTACTTAAAGGAGACTAAAAAATTAAATTTTACTCTTTGTCCAGCTTGTCAGATGATTAGAAATAAAAAATTTGAAGGCGAGATTATTGTTGAAAATGTTTCTCCAAAGATTAAAACGAACTTGAAGAATTTAGTAAAAAACTTTGGCGAAAAAGCTTTTGAAAGAGATCCGCAAGATCGAGTGATTTCATTTAACGAGATTAGTCAAAATGAAGATGGTTCCTCTACAATTCAAATTTTAACTACTGAAAATCAATTAGCTCAGAGATTGGCAAAAAAAATTAGTGAAGTTTTTAAAGGAAAATATTCAATTTCTCACTCAAGAGAAGAATCAGTAATAAGAGCGAAAGTTGTTCTTGATTAATTATTTTGTTTCTCTTTTAAACTTAAAATAATCTTTCTAATTTCCTGAGGATTTGGCACTTGATTAAAATAAAGCTTAGCTTTTGCTGAAGCAGTTTGAATCTCGATATCTCCAAGATTTAAAAAAGTTGCTCCCGCACCGGTAACTGTTGTTGAGATATCTTGAATTTTATCTAATTCTGTTTCAACACTTTCATGCGTAAAAAACCCAATTTGATTATTGATTATTACTCTTTTATTAGTAATTACCATTGTAGTTAGGGCGTAAATCATTATTTGATAAAAAACCAAAATCCATAAAATCAAAAAAATTAGCGTTGCTAAAAACCAATAAAGAGAAGAAAATATACTATACCAATCGTTTGATCTAATAAGAAAATAGACCACGATAGGAATTATCATTAAAAGTAAAATTATAAATATTGAACTATAAATTACCACTGGATGTTTCCTAACTACCAAAATTGTTTTTTCGTCAGGTAATTGCCCTTCAAAACTATTTTTTGAAGAAGTAAAGATAGACATATTATTTTAATTGAAAAGGATTTAAAAGAAATTCTGAAATTGCCTTCCAATCAATTTGAGTAAAAAAGATAATGGTTGTTGCTAATAACAAAAAAGAACCAATGAAGAAAACTAATACAATAATTTTTGGTTCTTTTCCGATGCCAAATCTGACAAAATGATAAACTATTGAAAAGATATACCAAAGGAAAGCACCGACAATAAGAATAATTAAAATTAAAGAAGAGATATTCATAAAATTATTTTAGCACATTTTCAATAAATTAATCAATAAAAATTCATTTAATGAATAAAAAAAGAAAAATTTCAAAAAAACCAAGAAGTCCAATTTTAACGGTTAGTGGAATGATTTTAAACCGAAATAATATTTTATTAGTCAAAAGAGCAATTTATCCGTTTTTAGGTTATTGGACTTTGCCAGGAGGACATGTAGAATACGGCGAGACAACCGAGCATGCTTTAAAAAGAGAAATGAAAGAAGAATTAGGAATTTCAGTAAAAATTAAAGAACTTTTTGGGGTTTATTCTAATCCTAAAAGAGATCCAAGATACCACACCGTTTCTGTAGTTTATCTTTGTGAAAAAAGAAAAGGAAAAATTAAACTTAATTTTGAAGCTTCAGAGTTTCAATTTTTTTCTATTAATAAATTACCTTCAAAAATTGGGTTTGATTATCAAAAAGTTCTTCAAGACCTTAAGAAAAAAAAGAAAGATAATTTATTATAATGTATAAAAA
>DAOSAR010000021.1:0-6433 GCA_035360455.1 Candidatus Pacearchaeota archaeon
AAAACAAAATTAGATCCCGGAAAAATAAATTCCGCCTTAATTTTGATGGAGATCCAAGGAAAAATCAAAAGAAGCGGAACAACATACGTAGTTAATCGCGAATAATAAGCATATGATATAATTATTGCGAAATGAAAATTCGTTCATTATTGGTTTATGTATAAACTTCCTAAAGAATTAATCGATGATCTTCGCCAACCACTTGGAAAAGTAGTCAAGGGAGAAAAGGAATTAGAAAAAGCACTCAAAAAAGAAAAATACTCAAAGCTAATTTGCATTGGCGATTTTAGCAACTTTTGTCTGAAAAAAATAGGAATTTTGCCGGACATTGCTATTTTTGATAGAAAAATTGAAAGGAAAAAGGAAAGCAAAAACCTATCAAAAATCATTCAATCCCCTGTTTTGCTGAAAGCTGAAAGCCCAGCAGGAGTTATCAAAAAAGAAGCATGGGATAAGGTAAAACTTGCTTTTTGCTATAACTTGCCGGTAAAAATCTTTATTACTGGAGAAGAAGACCTTTTATTTTTGCCTGCTTCTTTTTTTGCACCATTGGGCTCAATCATTGTTTACGGACTCTGGAACAAAGGGGGAGTAGTGGTAAAAGTAGATAAAAAATTAAAGAAAAAAATTGAGAATTATTTAAAAATTGGCTATAAAGCAAAAGAAGGTTTTTTGAGGGAAAAAGAGATTGTTGCAGCTGGAACATTTGATAAATTTCATTTAGGCCATAAATTCTTTTTGTTAACCGCTCTTGAAAAAGGAGAAAAAACGCTTCTTTGCTTAACCTCAGATGAATATATTAAAAAATGGAAACCGCGAGAGGAAAATATTTCTTCTTTTGATAAAAGAGAAAAAACCGTAGAAAAATTTTTAAAAAAATCTGGTTTTAGTTTTGAGTTGTTTAAAATTGATGATCCTTTTGGAATTGCGCTTGAAAAAGGAAACGCCATTTTGGTTTCAAAGGAAACTGAAAAGCGAGCAAAAGAAATTAATAAAAAACGAAAAGAAAAAGGCTTAAAATCGTTAAAGATTATTAAAGTAAAAACAATTTTAGCAGAAGACGGAAAACCAATATCTTCTACAAGAATAAGAAGAGGAGAAATAGATGAAAACGGAAGAAATATCAAACATCAAAAAGCAAAAAGATAATCTAAAATGTAAAAACTTATTATCTATTTTCTTTCTATCTTTTTTGAATTTTTCTTTTTAAACTTATGTTTCTTGTTATTGTTGAAAGCCCTACAAAATCGAAAACTATTCAAAACTTCTTAAAAGGAAGCAACTTTGCCATACTTCCTTCTTATGGTCATATTCGCGATTTGCCAAAAAGCGAACTTGGCATTGATATTGAGCATAGTTTTGAACCAAAATATATTATTCCTTTAAAAGCCCGCAAGCACGTTAATATTTTAAAAAAGGAAGCCAAAAAAGCAGAAAAAATAATCCTCGCCACAGACGAGGATCGAGAGGGAGAATCTATTGCCTGGCACCTCGTCCAAGCTTTGCAGCTTGGAAAATTCCAAGCACCAAATTCCGAGCTTGGCGGAAACCAAGCGAAGGGCGAAAAGAGGCTTGCCTCTTTGAACTCCAAATCCCAAACAAATCCCAAGCCAAAAATTAAAAATTCTAAACCTTACCAGCGAATTGTTTTTCATGAAATCACAAAACAGGCAATTGAGGAAGCTTTAAAAAACCCAAGAGATATTGATATGAATTTAGTTAATGCTCAACAAGCAAGGAGAGTTTTAGATAGATTAGTTGGCTATAAACTTTCTCCGCTTTTGTGGAAAAAAGTCAGAAGAGGACTTTCTGCAGGAAGAGTGCAATCAGTAGCTGTAAGATTAGTTTGTGACAGGGAAAAAGAAATGGAAAGTTTTAAAGCAGAAGAATACTGGACAATCGAAGCATTGCTTCAGAAAATTCCAAATCGCAAATGGAGCCAAAGCGAAGCTTTGGAGAGTGGAGGGCGGGTTGGAGTCCAAATACCAAACAAATCCAAAATCCAAAATCCAAAATCCAAAACTGAATTTAAGGCTTTATTATTTAAGAAAAATGGTAAGGCTATTCCAAAATTGGGAATTAAAAAAGAAAAAGAAGCAAAGGAAATTGTTGTTGAGGATTTAAAAGATGCGGAATATAAAGTAGAAAATATCGAAAGAAAAGAAATTAAGCGCAATCCCCTGCCACCATTTACAACAAGTACTCTCCAGCAAGAATCCTGGCAAAGATTGCATTTCTCAGCAAAATTCACAATGCAAATTGCTCAATCTTTATATGAAAGAGGATATATCACTTATCACAGAACCGATTCTTTAAATTTAGCCGAGCAAAGTTTATTTCAAGCAAAAGAATTTATCGAGAAAAAATTTGGAAAAAATTATTGGCCTGGATATTTTCGACGATATAAAACAAAATCAAAATCAGCTCAGGAAGCTCATGAAGCAATTAGACCTACTCAACCTGAAAAAACAGTTGAGAGTTTAAAATCGAAATTAAAACCTGCCGAAGAAAAACTTTATGGTTTAATCTGGAAAAGATTTATTGCTTCGCAAATGGCACAGGCAATTTTTGATTCAACTATAGTTGATGTTAAAGCAAAAAATTATACTTTTCGCGCTGCAGGACAAGTTTTAAAGTTTGATGGCTTTTTAAAAGTTTACCCAATAAAGTTTGCAGAAGAAGAGCTTCCAGAATTAGAAAAAAATGAACTTTTAAAATTAATAAAATTAACGCCGCTTCAACACTTTACTCAGCCACCTTCAAGATACACTGAAGCTACTTTAATTAAAGAATTAGAAAAAAATGGTATTGGCCGGCCATCAACTTATGCGCCAATTTTATCTACAATTCAGGAAAGAAATTATGTTGAAAAAGATGAAAAAAGAAAATTAAAACCCACAAAAACAGGAATTTTAGTAAATGACCTTCTTTGCACTCATTTTCCGGAAATTGTTGACATTCAGTTTACTGCTAAAATGGAGGAGGAATTAGATAAAATTGCCAGAGGCGAAATAAAATGGCAAGAACCAATTAAAGAATTTTATTTCCCTTTTGAAAAAAATTTAGAAAAGAAAGAAAAGGAAATTGAAAAGATAGATTTAACTGAAACAACTGATGAGATATGCCCGGAATGCGGAAAGCCAATTCTGATAAAAATGGGAAGATATGGAAAATTTTATGCTTGTTCTGATTTTCCAAAATGTAAATTTACCAAACCCTACTTTGAAAAAATTGGTGTCGCTTGTCCTAAATGTAAAAAGGGAGAAATTATTGTAAGAAAAACAAAAAAAGGGAAATTTTTCTATGGTTGCTCAAGATATCCGGAATGTGATTTTGCAAGTTGGCAAAAACCCAAAAATAAGATATAATAGAATATACGAATAAACTTTTATGTTTAAGGTTATTCAATCAGAAAAAGTTATTTGGATTGATATAATGCAACCGACAGAGGAAGATGTGAAATATTTAGAAGAACATTTTTTCTTTCATCCTTTTATTTTGAAAAGTGTAATTCCCCAAATTCGCCATCCTCGTTTTGAAAACTATGGAGATTATCTTTTCTTAGTCCTTCATTATCCTTTTTTCCAAAAAGAAACTCGAGAAACCAGATCTCAAGAACTCGACATTCTAGTAACAAAAGATACTCTTATTACTATCCACTATCATACTATTTTGCCATTGAAAGATTTTTTTACCCGCCTCACTCTTTTTGAAAAAGAACAAAAAGAATTTACTGATGAAGGAGCTGGAGAAGTTCTTTATCGCCTGCTAAATGAGCTTTTAAAAGATTCTTTTCCAAAATTAGATCACATCGATGAAGGAATAGAAAAAATTAAAAAAGAAATTTTAAAGAACAAGAAAGAAGAAGTAATAAAAGAAATTTCAATCTTAAAAAATGACCTTATTGATTTTCAAAGGGTTATTCAACCCCAAACTCCTGTTTTTAAAGGATTAAAAGAATCTTCAGAAATGTTTTTCGGCAAGCATTTTTATCCTTATTTTGACGAACTCTTTAATTATTTTTCCACCATCAAAGAAACAATTCAAAGCCAATATGAAACTTTAAACGAGCTTGAAGAAACTAATAATAGTTTTCTTGCTATTCAAAACAATGAAATATTAAAAGTTTTAACTAATTTTACTGTAATTATTGCTCCTTTAATACTTATCGCTGGTATCTTTGGAATGAACGCTTGCTATCTTCCGTTTGGAGGCAAAAGTTCTAATTTTTGGATTGTATTTGGAATAATGGCTGTTTTCCTTTTATCAATAATCGGTTATCTTAAAAAGAAAAGAATTCTATAATAGTTTTGGTTTTCAACTTTTGTGCTATTTATGAATATTGGTGTCGCTTTATTAGATTTTCTTTTTCCAAAATTTTGTCTTGGCTGCGGTAAGGAAAAAACTTATTTTTGCCCAGAATGCTTTGCAAAAATTAAAATTTTTTCTGCGCCTATTTGCCCTTATTGTGAAAGAATTTCGCCTACAGGAAAAATTTGCAAAGATTGCCAAAAAAATCTTACTGGATTTATTGCTGCTGGTCCTTATCAAGATGAATTATTAAGGAAAATTATTGATGTTTTTAAATATCAATTTGTTAAAGAATTAGCCACTCCCCTGGCTCTTTTTATTTGGAAATTTTTGGAACAAAATCAAGAAATAGAATTTGTTAAAAATCCTTTAGATTTTTTGCTTGTGCCAATTCCTTTGCATCAAAGAAGAAAAAGAGAAAGAGGTTTTAATCAATCCGAAGAAATCGGAAAAGTTCTCTCTCCCCTGCTTAAAATTCCAATGCAAAATGATATTTTGGTTCGCAAAAAATATACAAAGCCACAAGCAAAATTAAAAATTGGCCGAGAAGAAAATATAAAAGACGCCTTTAAAATAAATCAAAATATTAAAATAGGTTCGCTTCAAAATAAAAAAATTATTCTTTTAGATGATGTTGCGACAACTCTTTCAACCTTAGAGGAAGCGGGAAAAGTTTTAAAAGAAAGTGGTATTAAAGAAATATGGGGATTGACTGTTGCAAAAGGATAAAAAAACTCCAGCTTTGCAAAGTAAATTTGAAGACCACGTGATTTTTATCAATAATTAAGGATTGTGTTTTATTTCAATGACATCTCCATCTTGAACAACATAATCTTTTCCTTCTGCTCGAATTAAACCTTTTTCTCTTGCTTTTGCAAATCCACCAACCTCAATTAAATCTTTCCAATTAATAACTTCAGCCTTGATGAAATTTTTTTCAAAATCAGAATGAATAACACCACCAGCTTGAGGAACTTTTGTTCCTTTTTTTATTGTCCAAGCACGCGTTTCATCCTCGCCAGTAGTCAAAAAAGTTATCAACCCTAAAATTTCGTAAGATTTTTTAATTAAAAGATCAAGTTCTGTTTCTTCTGGCAATCCCAATTCTTTTCTTTCCTCTTTTGATAAATCCACTGTTTCAAATTCAGTAAGAATATCTATAATTAAATAAGGCCAATTGTGTTTTTTAAATTCATCAATCACGATTTGAGGAACTTCTTCGTCTTTCCCATTTAAAAGGTAAATTCGTGGCTTTAAGGTTAAAAGTTGATATTGTTTTAGTTCTTTTAATTCTTCTTCTGTAAATGATTCTTCAAAAAGAATTTTACCTTCTTCCAAGAACTTTTTTGCTTTTGACAAAGCTTCCTTTTCTTTAATTGCTTCTTTTGACCCTCTTTTTATATCACTTTCTAAACTGTTTAATCTTTTTTCTACTGTTTCAAGATCTTTTAAAATTAACTCTGTGTCTAAAATTTCTTTCTCGCCCAAGGGATCAATATTTTTTTGAGTGTTTATAATTTTATCATTTAAAAAAGCGCGCAGAACATAAATAATAGCATCGGTTTCTCTAATATTGGCTAAAAATTGATTACCCAATCCCTCTCCTTTACTTGCGCCTTTTACCAAACCAGCGATATCAATAAAATCAACAGTAGCGTATATTTTTCTTTTTGATTTTGTAAGCTCAGCAAGTTTATCAACTCTTTCATCTGGCACAGCAACTACGCCAACATTTGGATCGATTGTGCAAAAAGGATAATTAGCTCTATCAACCTGTTTTTTAGTTAATGTTTGAAATAAAGTTGATTTACCGACATTAGGCAAACCAACAATTCCAATAGAGAGAGACATATAAAGTTTATTAATTTCTAATTTCTAAAATTCTATGAGGCATTTATGCCGAATGTTTTGGTTTCGGGAAATAATCCTCCAAATTTGCTTTACAAATTTGGAGACCACGTGGCCTCCAAAAATTGTGAAACAATTTTTGGAGTATTACGACGCAAGAAACCAAAATTTTATGAAATAAAATTGTTGGTGTCTTGAGGGATGCTCGAAACCAAAACTGCGGAGAGGGTGGGATTCGAACCCACGGTACCATTTCTGGCACACTTGCTCTCCA
>DAOSAR010000022.1:0-2002 GCA_035360455.1 Candidatus Pacearchaeota archaeon
CCTCCTCTGCTAGTTTCTTTTTTTCTTCTTCCTTTTTTCTTTTTGTTTCAATAAGTTTTTCTTTTTCTTTTTTTTCTTCTTTCGGACTTAAAAGAGCTAAATCCTTAGCCATTGTTCGAATTTTTGCTGGAAAAACTTCTTTATCTTGTATCCCTTCAAGTTCTGTTTCTATATTTTTATCTTCTAAATCTTTTTTTGAAAGCACCATATTTAACTTGAGGATTAGCCTCTTTTTTTGATGATGTTTCTGATAAGAGAGCGAGATTTATTCTCCCTGTTTCATCAATATTTTTTACCTTAACGGGGAGAATCTGGCCAATCTTAAATGTTTGAAGTAAAATTCTTTTTGTTTGGCGACCAGGAATTTCAGATGTGTGTAAAAGTCCTTCTCTTCCTGGCAAAAGCTCAATAAATAATCCAAAATCTACAATTTTTTTCACTTTCCCCTGCAAAACTTCTCCAACTTGAATTTCTCTAGTAATGCTATTAATCCAGTCAATTGCTTTTTGAGCATTTTCTTTACTTTTTGCAGTAACAAAAATTGTGCCATCTTCCTCAATATCAATTGAAGCATCAGTTTTTTCAGTAATCTCGTTTATCATCTTTCCTCCTGCCCCAATCACTTCACCTATTTTTTCAGGGTTAATTTTAATTGTTAAAATTTGAGGTGCGAGAGGTGAAAGTTGAGGACGAGGATTTGGCAAGACTTGATTCATTTTTTCCAAAATTTCTAAACGCGCTTTCTTTGCTTTTTCAAAACCTTCCTTTAAAATTTCTAAAGTTAATCCTTTTACTTTAATATCTAATTGAATAGCAGTAATACCTTCGCTTGTACCAGCGATTTTTAAATCCATATCACCAAGAGCATCTTCAGGTCCTTGAATATCAGTTAAAACTTTAAAATCTCTTTCTGAAATTGGTTTTAGTTCATTTTCTTCCATCATCAAACCACAAGAAATTCCAGCGATATGTCTTTTTATTGGCACGCCTCCATCAAAAAGAGCAAGAGAAGAAGCACAAACTGAAGCCATTGAAGTTGAACCGTTTGAAGATAAAACCTCAGAAACTAGTCTAATGGTATAAGGAAATTCTTCTTTTGGGGGGATTAGAGGTCTTAGAGCTTTTTCGGCCAAAGCTCCATGTCCAATTTCTCTTCGGCCAGGAGAACCTATCTTTTTAATTTCTCCAGAAGAATAAGGAGGAAAATTATAGTGATGCAAAAATCGTTTTGTTCCTACCGTTTCCATTCCTTCAAGTAAAAGCTCTTGACCCGGTCCGGCTAAAGTTAAAATTGAAAGCACATGAGTTAATCCGCGGCAAAAAAGACCAGATCCATGGGTTTGAGAAAAAAGACCAACTTGGCAAGTAATCGGTCTTATTTCATCAATCTTTCTACCGTCTGGTCTTAATCCTTCTTTTAAAACGACTTGATGAAGAACTTTTTCTAAGATCATTTCAAATGTTGAATCCTCAATGCCAAGTTCTTCCCTTAATTTTCCCTTCTTCTCGCTCCAAGCTAATTTGTCTTCTTTTTTTTGAGAAATTAAAAGATTTCTTAATTGATTAAAATATTTTTTAGTTAAGGATTCCAAAGTTTCTTCTTCTATTTTAAAAGAAATTTTTGGTTTCCCTTCTTTTGCTTGAATTTCTTTTTGAAAAAACAAGAGAGAAGTTAAACTTTGTTTAGAAAAAGCAATTGCTTCTAGGACTTTTTCATTAGAAATTTCTTTCCCCTCACCATCAAGCATATTAAAAAAAACATTGTTGTTTTCATCGATTATACCGGAAATAAATAAATCAAGAACTGCTTCTTCCCGCTGATTATAGGTAGGGTTTAAAATAAAATCATTTGTATCTTTTTCACAAGCAACTCTCACGCCAGCAACTGGCCCATCCCAAGGAATATTAGAAATCAATAGAGCAAGAGAAGCAGCAAGTAATGAAGGGAATTCGGGATCGTTTTCTTCATCAAAAGCGAAAACTGTTAAAATAATTTGCACCT
>DAOSAR010000023.1:0-1671 GCA_035360455.1 Candidatus Pacearchaeota archaeon
CTTGGTTCCCAGTTAAAAAATCTTTTGGCGGTCCTTGCAGTAGTAATTGCAATATCAGCCAGACATTGTGGTTGAGGATTTGGGCTGACTGAAGCATCAGCAAAAATTAACTTCCCATTTTCTCCGCCTTCGTAATTTGGGATTTCCATCAAAAAATAAGAAGAGGGGATGGAAATTCCCTTTTCAAGCCCAACCACTTGGGTAGCCACAGTAAGAACTTCAGCGGAAGTAAAAATTGCACCACCAATCATTGCATCAACTTTATTAGTTTTTAACATCATTGCTCCAAAATACAAATGGTGCAAAATCATATTTTGAGTTATTCTTAAGGGGAAACCAGTGATTCTTGACAATTCTTGCGAAAGTTCTTCTTTTTCTTTCGAGATTTCCGGATTAATAATTTCAAGGCCTTCAATATTTTTCTTACTTATTAAAATAGGTTCAGCAATTTCTTTTTCTTTTAAAATTTTAGCAGCAGAGATAATTCTTTCATCTTCTCCTTCTGGGAAAATTATTTTTTTCATATATTTTTTTTGATTAATTTTAGAGTTTCTTTAGCGATCATTAGTTCTTCGTTCGTTGGAATTACCAATATTTCGACCTTTGATGCTTTTTTAGAAATAATAACCTCGTTTTTTTTATTTCTTTTTTCATCAATTTCTGCTCCCAAGTATTTTAAATGCGTAACTACGTCTTTTCTAAACCTTACTGCATTTTCTCCGATGCCGGCAGTAAAAACAAGAACATCTAATCCTCCTAAGAGCGTGACATATCCTCCAATATATTTTAGCACACTTCTTAAAAAGAGTTGGTAAGCTAATTTTGCTTTTTCATCTTTTCTTTCCAAAATTTCTTTAAAATTGTTTGTGTCGCAAATTCCAAGAAAGCCGGATTTTTTATTTAAAAGATTATCTACTTCATTTGCTGTATATCCTAAATTTGAAATTAAATACAAAGGAATTGCAGGATCAATACTGCCAGAGCGAGTCGTCATTATGAGTCCTTCAAGAGGAGTAAAACCCATTGAAGTATCGATTGGTTTTCCATTTTTTAAAGCAGTAATTGAACTTCCTCCGCCCAAATGGCAAGTAATTAAATTTTTGATTTTTTTACCCAAAATTTTTTCTGCTTTCTGTGAAATATAGCTATGAGAAATACCATGGAAACCATATCTTCGAATTTTTTCTTTTTGATAAAGTTCATAAGGGATAGCATACAGATAACCTTCCGGCGTTAAAGATTCATAAAAACCAGTATCAAAAACCGCTACATTTTTTGCCCATGGTAATAATTCTTGGCAGGCCTCAATTCCAGCAATATTTGGAGGATTGTGTAAAGGAGCTAATTTCGCATAATCTTTTATTTTTTTAAGAACATTTTTATTTATTAAAACAGGTTTCCTCAAATCTTCGCCGCCATGAACTACTCGATGGCCAACAGCTTTAATATCAGATAAGTTTTCGATCTTTCCAGAACCAGAAATGTTTTTAAAAATTCTTTCAAGAGCTTCATGATGATTTTTTACTCCATCTTTTGTTCCAATTCCTGCTTCTTCTCCATTGTCAATTTTTTCCAGTTTTTCGTTAAAGAGAGAATATTTGATAGAGGTTGAGCCGGAATTTAAAACTAAAATATTTTTTTCCATATTTTTATTTAATTTTAATTTTATTT